>JAIBAH010000094.1 GCA_019695295.1 Bacteroidia bacterium
CAGCAGTCCGGTGTGTGAAGGAAGTTCCATCAATCTGACTTCCGGAGGAGGGAATGCTTATTCCTGGTCAGGCCCGAACGGATTCAATTCTACCGTTCAGAATCCGGTATTAAGTAATGCAACGCTTGCCAATACCGGAAATTATACCGTAACGGTAACGGGTGCCAACGGATGTACCCAAACTTCCACCACTCCCGTAGTCGTCAATGCACTCCCCAGTGCCACAAGCGGAAACAGCAGTCCGGTGTGTGAGGGAAGTTCTGTTAACCTGACTTCCGGAGGGGGTAATTCCTATTCCTGGTCAGGCCCGAACGGATTTACTTCTTTGGTACAAAATCCCGTGCTAACTAATGTTACTCCTGTAAATGCCGGAGTTTATACTGTAGTAGTTACAAACGGAAATGGTTGCAGCAAATCCTCCACTACTAATGTAAGTGTAAATGCAGCACCTGTTGCCAATGCAGGTCCTGATGTGTCCGTGTCTGTAGGAGGAAGTGTTCAGCTGGCTGCAAGCGGAGGAAGTGCCTATTCATGGACACCGGCAACTGGCTTGAGCAATACATTCATTCCCAATCCGGTAGCTACGCCTTCGGTAACGACGGTTTATACAGTTTGGGTAACCAACAGCAGCGATTGTACCGGAAGTGATAGTGTAACGGTATTTGTATGGCAAACCCCTGTTGCTGACCCTGCGCTGTCAATACCGGTCAAAATTTTCCCTAATCCTGCCCATGACGAGATTATCGTTGAAGGAGAGGGACTGGAAAACGGTACATATTACCTGACGATGTACAACGGATTGGGTCAGCTGGTAATCGCGAAAACCTTATCGGTAACGGACGGAAAAATTATGGAAAAGATTGAAGTACTTTCTTTCTCAGAAGGAGTATATTACCTTCAGCTGGATGGAGATAAGGGGTTTTTTCAGCAGAAAGTGATTAAGGAGTAAACGAATCTTTGTTTATTACAGAATATGAAATATTAATTGCCGGTAGATTTTTTCTCCGGCTTTTTTGTATTTTACTAAATTGAGTTATTCTTTTAGATTCATTCTCCTTCATTTGCAGGAATTGCACGAAAAGAGAGGTGAGATTTATTTTTCACGCAAAGCCGCGGAGAGCGCAAAGAATAATGAGGTTACTCAGCAAAGTTATCGCCCTGATTAGCTTTTTTGTTATCGCATCCATCCTTCGATTTTATAGATTTTAGAGAACAATTTCCTTTCTTGTCTCCCCTTGTCTGGTTTAAACCAAACTTCAAATCTTGCTGCATACGGTTGTCCCCAGTCTCCTTCATAAATGGGGAAATGGGATTTAGTTCCAAATTTCATTATTCTGTCTGTTGTATTATGGATTTTTACGGAAGTGCTTTCAGGAAGTCTGTTGGTTGAAAGAGCATATTCCTGCGTTATTTCAAATGCTTTCAGATAGATTGTTCCGCTTTCAATTTTGCCTGTCCAGAAGTCGTATTCATATAAACCGGGTTGAAAGGAATTGTAAAGCTGAAAGTCAGTTTTTAAAACTACCCGATTGGTAATACTATCTGGTTTATGGTCAATATATGCTGGTCCAACCGGATTTTCAACCGGAATATTGGTGGGTATTGTTAAATTTTTTGCCCATTCGTCCGGTCTTTCCTGCTCTATCAGATACATTGCAATGGAGTAAAAAATAAATACAGCAATTGTCCCACCCAAAAGCCCTAAATTCAATAAGGCGGTCAACCACTTTTCCTTTGTCAATGAATAAATAGCTGAAATTAAAATAGCCAAAAGCCCATGTCCCAAAAATACCAAAGCGATATTTCCCAATATTCTGTTTCCTGTGATTTCTGAAATCCCAAATATCATGCAACTGATGAACCAAAATAAAACGGGTCTCCACCCTTTGTCAAAAAAATAAGAAAATATTTTTGTCATTCCGTTTAATTTTAGTTTGGTTCTTTTCCTATCAGCCAATGCCAGCTTCAATTTACAAAAAATATAAAAGGAGTCTCAAGGCTTCAATATCCCCAAAGAAGCAGATTCCTCACTTTCCCATTGCCCGATTTTATAAATCAGCAGCATAGAAAACCAGAAAAAGGAGCCTACTTTATCCACTTCAATTAGCTCATTGAGTAAACTATGAAGCAGAATCACGACAAGGCTTAAAATAGCCCCGAGGAGAATACTTTTTCTGAAATTGTTTTGGGATTGATGATACAAACGGAATCCTTTGATGACCATAAACAAAGGAAGTCCCAGAAATAAAAACAGCCCGATAAAGCCCTGTTCGGAGCAGGTCATCAGGAAATAATTGTGAGTAGTGGATTGATCTTCATTCTCGCTCACCCAGGTTCTGAAAGCATCGTCTGCATAGTTCCGGTAAACGAGGTTAAACGTATTGGGTCCAAATCCCAGTAAAGGTTTTGCTACAACCATGTTTTTGGCTGCAATCCAGCGGTAAAACCTTTCCATACCGGACACGTCGGTACCCTGAAAAGTAGCACTCAGATGGTCATGAAAATCGCCTTCATGGAAAATAGTTGAATTGAAATCCGGGGCAAATTTGTAGTAATTATTATTGTTTACCAGATAAGAAACGGCAAAAAAGGCGATAATCAAACCCGCAAAAATTAATTTATCCAGAAGTTTATACCGGATTGTCAGATAAATGAAAGGCAATGCCAGTGCACAGACCCAGGCAAGCCTGCCGTAAGTCAATACCGTACCAATCAGCAAAACGACAAAAAAAAGCTGCAGCACTCTGTATGGAATACTTCCTTTGGAATACCATGAAAAGGCATTCCAGGTATAAGGAAGGAACTGAGTCAGCAGACATCCATAAATTACGTGGTTGGTAAAGAAAGGATAAGGTGCTTTGAATCCCCCGTCAAAGCTCAGGTCGTAGAGGAATGCATGTTTCAGGGTAGCATGAATTGAAAATCCTACGAGGGGAATCAGAAAGCACCAGAAAATCGTTTTGATGTGCTTTGGGTTCTGGATTAACTTATCGGGAATAAAAACAAATGCGCTGAGATACCATATTTTTGCTGCCAGAAACTTAACGGAACGTGCCGGATAGTCAGAGGTGATTGTGGTGATTACAATCCAGAAAAGCAGCAAAAAAATCCACAGGTAAAAAGGCGGAATAGGTTTTGATAGCGAAAATTGTTTTCCCCTAAACAGGTTTAATATAAAAATACCCAGAAAAAAGAGCATAAACGGCTCAGAAGTATCCAGTGCAAGGCTGCCTATATCGAGGTGCAAAGAACCGGGAATACTGAGAAACAGGAGGTAGTAAATAATCCGGTAATTGTAAATCGCGAGTAGTACAAACAATATTCCAAGCGGTGCGGCCAGGAGGAAGTCAATATGAAATTTTTTCCACACAAACAGATTCAGGATGAGCACTAAGCTGATTCCTGCTAAAAGTAAGCCTTTTATCCATTCTGCGGAAATTCTCATTCGGAGATAGAGGAAAAAATTATGTATTTTTCAATATTTGTGGCAAGCCCCAGTCCAGTAAAATCAGGCAACCGATAGAAACAATTGTCGTAATCAATAGCGTGGCCATAATAATCACCCATCTTACAGGGCGGGCTTTTTTGTCCGAAGCCTGCGCTTTTTCTACACTCATAACTGAGTCAAAACTCATGTCTTTCAGGGACTTTAAGCCCACAATTCTTTCATCAAGCAACTGAATTTTTTCCAGAACCCGGAAATAATTTTGCTCAATGGGTAAAAGCATATCTACTCCTTCCTGAAATTTATTCAAAGAAACCGCAGAATTAGGGTCAGAAATCGTTCTGAGCTGCATTTCAGCGCCTTTGGTTCTTGCTTTTGCCTTAATTACGGAAGTGTCGGTGTTACTGTAGTATTTGGAAACTACTTCTTCATATGCCTTCGCTTTGGCATAGGTAGATTGAGAATTTAAAGCCTGCTCGAGGATAACCCTTGTTTGTTCGGGATAACTATAGATATTGTACCTTTTCCGGAGGTAAGCGGCACTGTCCCGGTAGGTCTTGCATAAAACCTGTAAACCCTTCATGTCATTTTCATAAATGGTTAGAATTTGTTGTCTGTTTTTACCCAGAAGTTCATTGTTCATTTCATTTACTTTATAAACAATCAGATTGACAATATCTGCTGCCCGCTGAGGGTCAATGTCATAAGCCTCGATTTTCATACCGGAGCCTTCGGTTTGTACTACATTGATATTTCCCTTGAATTCTTTCAAAACCTTGAATTTAGGGTTGCCTCCATTTTTATCTATCTGATATACATCATATAAATTCAGGGAGTCAATTACAAACATAGCGGCTGCTTCTGATTTTGCAAAGTTCCCCAGTTTTTCTACCTCCTTGGGCGACCCGTAGAAATAAAGCTCTTTTTGTTTTTCGAATATATTTACGAAGTCAAAACGCTCCATACTGGCAGGGTACATAATTGTACTGGCCTGAAATTGAGGTGCGTAAAAATAGGGCATAGTAAAAATAATTGCCAGTATCAGGGCCAGCCCAATGGTTACTGACAGATATAAACGGTACTTTTTTATGGTCTGTAGTACGAAAACTAAATTAAACTCAGTCATTTATTTTTATTGAATTTTTTGAAATTTATATTGTAACGATAAAAATGATTAAAATGCCTTTTTCGGGGGTTATTTCAGCACCTCAGTTTTAATGATTCTTACCGGAGTAACGGGTCTTGAGTTTTGTAACTGCGCCGCAGAGATTTTATTTATGACTTCAATTCCGGAAACCACTTCCCCAAAAATAGTGTACATTCCATCCAGCCAGGGTGCACCGCCTTTATCGCGGTATCTTTCTTTTACATCCTGAGGGATTTTGTAAGGCTGAAAGTTTTTCTCTGTGAGGTATTTACGAAATTTATCACTGAATCTTTTCTGAATTGCATTCACCGAATCCTTGTTGTTTTTCATGGCAAATTCTTCCAGACGGGCTTTTTCCCTTTTGGCTTCTTCTTCATTCTCTTTATTAAACTGCATATTCATCCGGGTCTGAAGCATCATTGTGGTATTGGATTCAATCGTATCTAATTTGGAAAGCGGGATTTTAGCGCCTGTTACTACATAAAACTGACTTCCTGAAGATTTAAAATCCGGGTTATTGTCTCTTGCCGCACATAAAGCTCCTGTAAAATGATGGTATTTATCTACGATTTCGGCGTCTAATTTATACCCGATGTCGTCTTTCTGAGGGTCCTGAGTATTACCCGGTTTTGTTCCGGGGTCGCCTGCCTGAACCATAAATTCCGGAATGACACGATGAAATTCAATTCCATTGTAAAATCCTTCTTTACAAAGTTTTAAAAAATTTTCTTTGTGTTTGGGTGTTTCATCATGAAGTTTGAAATATATTTTCCCCAAATCGGTTTCCATCATTACATCCGCATCAGCCGGCTTGTTTTCGCCTCCGCACCCAATGAAAAGTAGTGCAATGATTAAAAATGAAGTAAAAGTTGAAATATGTTTCATAATTTTGTCTGAATTTTTACTTTTTAGTATAAAACCGGGCAAAATTACATAATTTTGGCGAACTGTAAACAGATATTATGAATAAGGAGTCATCAGAAAAAGAAATAGTCTTACTTTTTTTTAATTTTTTACATAAAAATCGTTTTTTTTTAGTCGTTGCTATTTTCGCGGGTGGTTTTCTGGGGCTTCTGAAAGCTGTAATGAGCCCTGTGCTGTATGAAAGTAAGGCAGTGATTTTCCCGGTCAATACTACAGACAATGATAAATTGGGCGGAGCCTCTCCCTTTGGAATGGAAATGCATGCCGATCAGTTGATTCAGGTGCTGCGGTCTGATATTATTATGGATTCGGTAAGGAAATACTGTGACCCGGACGGGAGCAGGCACTTTACCCGTGATTATCTCAGAAATACAATTTCAATGTACAGAAATCAGTGGCTCAGCATTGAGGTAAGTGCAAAATCGGGGAACCCTGAGGATGCTCTTTGTATTGTTCAGCATGTCATTGCGCATACCAATGATGCCTACAATGAAGTGATTCGTCAGGCGACAATTCCACTGATGGAAAACGCAAAATCTGTTTATTTTACCCATAAAAAAGAGCTGGAAATGCTCGCCGATAGTTTCCGGGTTATCTCAGGTGATTTTATGCCGGATGATAAAAAAATATTGACAATGAATCAGTTGTGGGAAGCCAAACAAAAAAAAGTACTGGAACTGGAAAGCAAATATGAATCACTGAGAACCAAGGCTGAAAAACGTTTTGTTCCTTTGTTTGTGCTCAATAAACCCGAATTGCCTGTTCACCCCCTGGGGAAAAACTATGTAAAAAATATCCTTGCCGGAATCGTACTGATGCTTTTTGCTGTGCTCTCTTTTCTTACGGTCCGGTATCAGTATCTTTACTGGAAGTATGAAGGAACTAATATCTCATAATCAGCCTGATAGTGTTAATCTCGGATACTCTGACGGAATAAAAAACGGAATGAAAAATACTGATAAATACCTTTGGTTGTTTTTTCCTGCATTTTTAGCGGGTGTTTATCTGTTGGATTTCAATGGATTGTATGGTCAGGACGCATTTGAATACTATCGTTGCAGCTGTGAAGTTTTTCTCAAAAATACGGAACCCTGTCATTTTCCCGTCATTTATCCTTTGTATGGAAAAATGATTGCATTTGTAGCAGGAGAAATCATGGGATTACAACTTATCTCTATTCTTGCTGCCACTGCAATCCTTTTCATTGTCAGCAAGTTAATCCGGCTTTTTTATAGTGATACTTCGGAAGTTACTATTTATGTTTTTCTGTTTGGAGGGCTTTCTGCTTATTTTTTTCGCTCTGTTCCGCTTGTAATGTCTGATATGCTCAATACGCTTTTGATTACGGGGGGATTGTACTTTTTGGTTTTATCTCAGAAAGATACTGAACATAAAAAGCCACAATTACTTTGGGTGATCTTTTCTGTCTTACTGTTATTGCAGGCTGTTTTTACCCGATATGCCTCCGGGGTTTTGGTACTATATTATCTGGGTTGTTTTTTGTTTCTGGTTATTCCCAGACTTACAATTCGTCAGAATTTTATCCTGATACTTTCAGGAGGGGTGATTTTGAGCGTATTAAGTCTTTTGCAATACGAGTTTATCGCCCAGGGGAAAAATCACTCTCATTTATTAAACTGGTCGTTCCGGAATTTTCTTCTTTCTGAGTTTTCCACAGGGGATGGCAATCTGAAATTCCGAGTGAATAATTTTATGTATGGATTGTTTAATCAGATTCATCCCGGTTTCATTCTTCCTTCGGGATTACTGATTTTTCTGTTTAGCCGAAAGTCATTTTCTTCCTCTTTTTTGATATATTTATGGATTCCGGCTGTTTTATATTTGGTTTTTCTTATGGGAATTCCCTTTCAGAATACCCGGTTTTATCTGCTTGTTTTTCCTGTCTGGCTGATTTTGTTTTACGGGCCTTTTATGAAAGCAATAGAATTACTGGAAAAAGTCAGACTTAAGCGGGTTTTTTACGGAATCGTATTGATTACTCAGGGCGTTTTATGCTATTACTCTGTTCAGCCGACACTCCTGCAAAACCGGCTGGAAAAAAAGATGGTTCAGGCAATTCACAATCACTCTTCCGCTCCTGCGATTTATACAATGGGAATGGAAGGAATGCTGAAATCCTATAAAATTACAGCGCCGGTAACTTCATTATACTATGAAAAAATCACTCAGTATAAGGAAAATAGTCTGATATTAATCCAGCCTCAGGCCTTTGAATATCAATGGAAAGGAAAAATTCCGGGCGAAAACCTTAGTTTCATCCGGAATCATTACCAAACCGACACGCTGGCACATTTTGAAAAAGGCTGGGAATTATATCTTTTAAAAACTCTCAATCCCCGGTAAAATAACCTTCTGACTACTTTTTAAATATAAATTACACAGCAAGTATCATCAATCCAAATCCGATGAGGTGATTGAGCCGGAAGTTTTCTGTTTTAAAGACCACAATGACAAAAAAAGTAAAAACCGTAATGGAAATCACTTCCTGAATTACTTTTAGCTGCCAAAGATTAAAAATACCCCCATTTCCTTCATACCCAATACGGTTAGCAGGCACCTGAAAACAATACTCCAGCAGGGCAATCCCCCAACTGATAAGGATAACTGACACCAACCCTAACTTATTTAGCCCTTTCATCTCTGCGAATTTCAGATGTCCGTACCAGGCGAAAGTCATAAATAAATTGGAGCAAATCAACAAAAAGATGGTTAAGAACCCTTTCATTAACAGCAGCCGGAATTAGGAGTACAACAGCCCTGAGCATTATTATTGACAATCAATCCCGTCAGGCTAACCTTTGATTTTTCCTCCGGAATTCCGCATTGTTCTTTCGCAAGACAATCAGTATATTTCGGGTGTAGCACAAACCGGTTTTCCGAAAACGCTACATCGTATTTCCCGATAGTCTCTGCCTGATATTCCATTTCAACCGGAAGGTCTTCATTTCCAAATAGTTTTTCTGCCATTTCTATGATATTCAGGAGTTTTTTAGGGGTCAGTCTGTGGTCTGTATCCTCCGCCACCCAAATTTGCATGCTAATCCGTTTTTCCTGCCTTACCGTACCTCCGCAATCAATGAAGTGTTTGGTGACAAGGCCGGCTTCCGTGATATGAAAATGTGCCGGAACAGGGCTGCCGTTTGCCAGAAAAAATGTGAGAGAATCCGTGGTTTTAAGACTTTTTTTAAATGCAGTTAAGTTCATTGTCTGATGATTTTTTATGGATTTTGAAAAAATATTCTGAGTAATTATTTGAATAAATCCCGTAAGTTCATTCAGTATTTCAGGATTTATACAATAGCAGATGGAGTTTCCTTCAATTTCTCCTTTTATAATTCCGGCGTTCCGGAGCTCTTTCAGATGCTGGGAAACCGTAGGCTGCGAAAGGGGAAGTACATTCACAAGGTCCCCGCAAATACAGGAATTGGCATTTATTAAATGCTCCAGAATCGCAACCCTTGCCGGATGTCCGATTGCCTTGGTAATGGTTGCTATACGATTTTGCTTTTCGGTAAAATAACTGCTTTTGCTGAGTCCCATTGTATTATTGTAATATTACTATATTGCTTTTAACATTTTATAATCAAAAAGGTTTGAAAGATTGGTAGTTTTTATTGGATAAAAATGGGATAAATGTATGGGTTCTCTTGCAAAGTCGCTGAACTTGTGGTTGAATGGGTATAATCTCTCGTAGGGTCGCTATATTTATAGGGTAAGCCACTCCCTCTTTGCGCTTCCAGCGGCTTTTCCTGAAATAAAAGAAAACTTTGTTTCCCCTGGCGAAATTACTTTTACAGAAGTAATCATATTTTACAAAACTTTTATCAGGCCTTTTTACAAAGCGAAAAAAAACATCAAATTTGACAGATAAACTGAAATGTACTATCTTTGCACGCTTAAAATCAGAAAATAATTAACGATGACTTTAATAGAAGAATTACGCTGGAGAGGCCTATTGCAGGATATTATGCCTGAAACGGAAGAATACCTTGAAAACAATAAAGTAAAAGGCTATGCCGGATTTGATCCTACCGCAGATTCCTTACACATCGGAAACCTTGTACCGATTATGCTTTTGTGCCATCTTCAAAGAAGAGGTCATATGCCGGTTGCACTTGTGGGAGGAGCTACCGGAATGATAGGCGACCCTTCCGGAAAGAGTGCTGAACGTCAGTTTCTTTCAGAAGATGTTCTTCGCCATAATGAAAATGCGATTCAACGGCAATTGATGCGTTTCCTGGATTTTGAAACGAAAGAAAATCCGGCAGAAATGGTCAATAATTATGACTGGTTTAAAGAAATCAATTTTCTGACTTTTCTGAGAGAAGCAGGAAAATACATTACGGTAAATTATATGATGTCGAAAGATTCAGTAAAGTCAAGAATATCAGGGGATTCCGGTATTTCCTATACTGAATTTACCTATCAGTTGATTCAGGGATATGACTTTTACTGGTTATATAAAAATAAAAATGTTCAGCTTCAGGTTGCCGGAGCGGATCAGTGGGGAAATATTACGACGGGAACTACCCTGATTCGTAAAAAACAAGAGGAGGGGTTGCCGGTATTTGCTTTTACGGCTCCTTTAATTGTAAGAGAAGACGGTACCAAATTCGGGAAAACTGCGGACGGACAAAATATTTGGTTAGACGCAAAACGGACTTCGCCTTTCCGTTTCTTTCAGTACTGGCTGAATGTTTCGGATGACGATGCTGAAAGGTATATCAAAATTTTTACCTTCTTGCCGGTTTCCGAAATAGAAGAGGCGATATCTGCTCATAAAGAAGCCCCTCACCTCAGAAATCTTCAGAAAACGCTTGCGAAAGAAGTAACCATTATTGTACACGGAGAAGCAGGTCTGGCAAAAGCAGAGCATCTGACTGCTTTTCTCTTTGGAGGGAATATTACCCCCGAAATGCTTCAAAGTCTTTCCGCTGAAATGTGGGAGGATGTGCTGGAAAATATGTATGTCAGTGACCGTAAAAAAATGGCTTTTGAGGGCAGAGAATCAGTCGGGATTCTGGATTTACTGGCGGAATCGGGGGTGACTGCCTCCAAAGGAGATGCTAAAAGAGCTGTTACCGGCGGTGCTGTCAGCCTGAATGGCAATAAAGTAACTGACCCAATGCTCAGCGTTTCCTTTAAGGATTCCTTTAACGGAAAGTATCTGTTTGTGCAAAGCGGGAAAAAGAACAAATATATTATTGAATGTACTCAATAATACAATATACTGAATGAAAGAAGGAAGAAAAAACCTGTCTTTTTCCTCCTTCTTTTTTTAATACAGACCAAAGTAAAACAACTCATAAAAAATATGAGTCCATACCGCAACACCAAACTTCCTGTATATCAGAATATAACTTAAAATAATCCCGTAAATCCACCGGTAAAATAAATTATAAACTGTAAAAGTTTCTGCATTCGGATGAAGAAAGGGGAGCATAAAGTGAGAAAAGGAATAAATCAGGGCTGCGATTAGTACTGCAACCAGTTTATGTCTGAAACCTTTGTATTTATCTTCCAGTGGAATAACCAGTAGTGCAGATATTGGAGGAATTCTTTTTTTGAAAAAACGGTTCAGGATTTTAATTAATCCATAACGGAAGATGAGCTCCTCATAAAATCCGCTACCGCAGGCAAGCGCAATACTTTGCATAGCAGTAGTCTGATAGTCCATGAGCTGCCGGGGAAAATGTCCGGGTAAAGGAGCATCCGGAGCAAAAGCTTCGGTAAGTTTTTCTGAGATAAAAGGCAGGGCTGCGAAAATTACTGCGCTGAATATCAGGGCCTCTGCCAGCATTCTCAGTCCGTGGATATAATCAAAACGCCATTGGGGTTTTTTGTAAACAAAGCTGGGTTCTTTAAGTTTCATCAGATTTTCCAGCTCGATTTCCATACGGTCTTTTATCCCAAGATAGTCCATCCGTATGTAAAAACCCATAAAAATCAACAATGAAACCGAAGGAACAAGCGTATGAAACGGCAGGTATTTATACAAAATCTGAAACCAGATATCATGTCCTTCGACTTTTTCTATCTGAGGCGTTTTGAAAAAAAGAATCAGTACTTCATAAATAATCAATGCAGCGGAAGCCAGTATATAGTTATGAAAACGGTGCTTTCTGTTTGCGTTATAGGCAGCAAACAGAGGATTATGAAAAAATGCGGATACCGGTGCGAGTAGTTTCAATTTGTATTAATCCTTTACTATTTTATTTTTAGTATTTTATGTGTTTTCAGTTGCGTCTTCTTTTACCCTGAAGGTCAGTAAAGCCGCCACAAAAAACAAAACTCCTCCAATCTGAATTGCAAGCAACATATCATTGTTGAGGATGTATTTCATGATGTATTTAAAGCCAAGAGAAGCGATGATTTCCGGAAGTACGATAAAGAAGTTGAAAATTCCCATATAAATACCGATTTTTTTAACCGGAAGGCTTTTGCTGACCATTGCATAAGGCATACTCAGAATACTTGCCCAGGCTATTCCTACTCCTGTCATACTCAGATAAAGCAGGTAAGGCGTTTTTACCCAGCCCACGCTGATTAAGCCGATTGCTCCGCAGGAAAGACAAAGGGCATGTGTCCATCTTCTTCCGGCTTTATTGGCAATCAGAGGCAGGATAAAAGCAAAAACAAAGGTAACGATATTGTAAAATGCAAGGGTTAGCCCTGCAAAGTCCCTGCCCTCTCCAAATAGCGGGTCTGTGTCCGACTTCGCACCGAAAACATGATAGGCAACCGCTATGGAATAATAAAACCACATCAGAAATAATCCCGGCCATGTAAAAAACTGAACGAGCGCCACTTTTTTGAATTGCTCCGGCATTTCCCTTAGTGCCTGTCCGAATTCTGCAATTCCGTCTCCAATGCTTTTTTTGTGTTCCTCCGGATTAATATTTTCAGGGGGATATTCTTTAGTAGTAAAAACGGTGTATAAAACTGCGGAGAAAAAGAAAAATGCGCCTACATAAAATGACCATATTACATTATCCGGAATGATTCCTTTATCGGCTACATTGGCCATCTTAAACAGGTTGGTAAAAATCCACGGAAGCGAACTCGCAATACTTCCCCCTAACCCAATCATCAGACTTTGCATGATAAAACCCTGATTCACCTGACTGTCCGGAAGCTTGTCTGTAACCAGTGCCCGGAAAGGCTCCATCGCTACATTCCCAAACACATCCAATACCCAAAGTAAACCTGCCGCCATCCATAAAACACTGCTGTGAGGCATGAATATCAATGCGATGGAACTCAGAATCGCCCCGATTAAGAAATAGGGCCTTCTTCTTCCCAAAACAGGATGCCAGGTTCTGTCACTCAGATACCCGACCACCGGCTGTACGAGTAAACCTGTTAGCGGAGCGGCCAGAAAAAGCAAAGGGATATCATCCGGATTGGCATTCAGGTTTGTATAGATTGCGCCCATATTGGCTCTCTGTAAATCCCACCCGAACTGAATGCCGAAAAACCCGACACTCATATTCAGAATCTCTGAGAAACTTAATTTCGGTTTTGTCATTGTGAAAATCTGAAATTGTGTATAAAAAAATGAATCAAAATTATATATTCTGCCGGCAAATTAATAGTATTTCTTTGTATTATGAAAATATATTTTTTTAAGCTCCGGAAATGAATCCCGGAAAAGAGAAATTTTGACAAGGATGGATTATAAATAAAAAAAGCCCTGTAAAAGGCTTTTCTCGTTTATTTTAATCGGAAATAAATGAAAATTTACAACATTCCCAATTCCAGTTTGGCTTCTTCTGTCATCATATCCTTGTCCCAGGGGGGATCAAATGTCAGTTCAATTTCTACTTCATTTACCCCCGGAATTGTGCTTATCCTGCTTTTGACATCGTTGGGAATTTGCTCTGCGGCAGGGCAAGCCGGTGCCGTTAGGGTCATTATTACCTTTACTTTTCCGGGTTCAGGAAGCTGTACGTCATAAATTAATCCCAGTTCGTAAATATTTACGGGTATTTCCGGATCATAAACGGTTTTAATCTGAGCATAAACGGCTTCAATATTGATAGGAGGATTCATTTGATTTTGCAAAGGTATATTTTATCTTTTTTAGTGATATTCTGACTAAAAACAGATTTAAACGAAAAAGGTTTATTTTTATTTAGAATGAATCTTAAATAAGGGGAATCCTGTTCATTATTTATCTGTTTGAATATTTTGACAGGATAATTGTATCAATAATCCGGAGTTTTTGGTTAACTTTGGCCACATTTTTTTTAAATATGAATCAACTGTCCAACTCTCACTCGCCGTATTTGCTTCAGCACGCTCACAATCCCGTAGATTGGTATGAGTGGGGGCCGGAAGCACTCGAAAAAGCCAGAAAGGAAAATAAACTGATTATAGTGAGTATTGGATATGCTGCCTGTCATTGGTGTCATGTAATGGAAAAAGAATCCTTTGAGGACAATGAAGTGGCAGAAGTAATGAATCAGCATTATGTATGTATCAAGGTGGACAGGGAAGAAAGGCCTGATATTGATAAGTTTTACATGGACGCTGTGACGATTATGATGCAGCATGGAGGATGGCCGCTGAATTGTATTGCGCTGCCGGATGGCAGACCGATTTACGGAGGGACTTATTTCCCCAAATCGCAATGGATTCACATTCTGAATAAAATTGCTGCAATGTACAGAGACCGGCCCGGTTATGCGCTGGAGTACGCCGAAAAACTAACGGAAGCGATTCAGCATATTTCAGCAGTTCCGGATTCCGTACCGGTATTGTCGATGGAGGATTCAGAAATAAAAGCCATGATGGAGGAATTACTGCTGAATGCGGACATGGAGTGGGGAGGCAATCAAAGTGGCGGGAATAAATTTCCTTTGCCTAATATTCAGCGTTTTTTGATGGAGGTTTTTTATTATACCGGAAATACGCAAATCAGGGAATGGCTTCATACAACCTTGCGGCAAATTGCCCTGGGGGGAATTTATGATGTACTGGCCGGAGGATTTGCACGATATTCTACAGACCCTTTCTGGAGAGTCCCGCATTTTGAGAAGATGTTGTATGATAATGCTCAGCTTGTCAGTCTGTATGCACTTGCATATCAGAGTAATCCGGTTCCTTTGTACAAAAATGTAGTGTATCAGACCCTCGGTTTTATCCGGACCGAACTGACTTCACCGGAGGGAGGATTTTACAGCTCTCTGGATGCCGACAGTGAAGGAGAAGAAGGGAAATATTATGTTTGGGAAAAACAGGAAGCAGAGGATTTGATTACTTTTGGGAAAGCGGGAGACGATGAATGGCTGGAAGCAGTAAAGGTTTTTCTGGAATTTTATCATTTAAAGGAAAAGGGAAACTGGGAGCATGGCAAAAATGTCCTGTACTCTTCGGAACCGGAAAACGAGTTCCTGAATATGTTTGGAGAAAAAGGAAAGAAGTATTCGGAATATTTTCATGCTTTTAAAGAAATTCTGTTGAAATACAGAGCGAAAAGAATTAAACCGGCACTGGATAATAAAATACTGGCTTCCTGGAATGGACTTATGCTGAAAGGGTTATGTGAAGCGTATATGGTTTTTTCTGAACCGGAATGGCTGAATGCCGCTCTGAAAAATGCAGATTATCTTTGGGTGCAGTTTACGGAAAGCATTCCAAGACCCCGGGGGCCGGAAATCAAAACCGGACCGGGTTTATACCGAAATGCGCAAAGAACAATCCCGGGTTTTCTGGATGATTATGCTTTTGTCATAGACGCTTATCTTCATTTGTATTCTGCAACGTTTGATGCACAGTGGGCCGGCAGGGCAGAATTGTTGCTGAATACGGTTTTCTCCCGGTTTTATGATACCGAATCCGGTTTGTTTTTCTATACTCAGGGAAATGACAATGAATGGGTAAGAAAATACGAGATTTCGGATGATGTGATTCCTTCTTCCAATGCAATTATGGCAGGCGTTCTATGGAAATTTTATAAACTGTACGGAAATACGGATTACAGGGATAAAGCCGAGAAAATGCTCAGGAGCATGAAAGGAAATATATTGAAACATCCGGCATGGAATTCTGCATGGGCAAGCCTTGGACTGAAATTTCGATTTCCTCAATACGAAGTTGTACTTACCGGTTCAGAAGCCCTCGCTTTTCTTCCTGAAATAGCGGATGATTATCGTCCCGATTGCTTCATTGCCGGAAGCACTCAGGAAGAGAGCCTTCCGATTGTGAAGGATAGGGTAGGGGAGCAAACCCGGATTTATGTTTGCAGGGGTAGTACCTGTCTGCTTCCTGTAAAGAGTTGGAGCGATGCAAAAGCCTTGCTAAATCCCTGACGGTGTATGACTTTGGGTAGGGAAAAGGGGTAAGATTTGAACAAATAGATTTATAGTATTAAATAAGATGTCTTTCCCCAGAGTAAATGGCCCCTGATACTACAATTTAGTTTTTTGCATACGTTTTCATTGTAATATATTCAATATCAATTATATACTCCCAAAAACATACTCCCAAAAACTAATTAAATATAGTTAAAAAAAAATTTGCAAAATTATTAAACATCATTACTTTTGCTATCCAATTACTTTGATAAAAGGTAACCGACATTTCTTATATTAGCTTTTTTTACCTGAAAAATCAATAAATTGCCTTTTTTATCAAAAATATATAGCGAAAGGTTGATCAGGTTTTAGATGAAAGTTGTGGGCAATGTCGGAATAATAAGTTATTTCCCAATTAAATAGTATCATCAAAATGAAAAGAGATTATCAAATGACAGAACAGCTTAAAGGGCTATTAAGGACAATCTTCGTAAGATTGAGTAAAGGGAGTTCTTTTTCAAAAACAGGGATTACTGAAAAGAAATTATCGGAAACCCCAAGGATTTCTTTTACGAAACTTTATTTACTTAAGGTCAGTTTTCTGGGTTTAAGTTTATTTTTATCTACATTTCTGGCAGCACAATGCCCCGCAGATTTGAATGTAAGCAATGGCAATACGGGGACATGGACTAACACCACCGGTGGAGATGCAACGGTTCGTATTACAGCCGTAGGCGGTGGGGGTGGAAAAAATACAGCCGTGAATTTTCCGGGTCAGGGTCAGGTTGGGACTTTATTCGGTGGAAGTGGGGCTACAATGATAGGAACATTTGTTGTGCCACCCGGTGTAACCTTGTTTGCAATTTCAGGTCAAGCAGGCGTAAGTACAGTCAACGCAGGCTCCGGAGGAGGGGGGTCCGGCGTAGTGAGTTGTGGCAATCCGCAGAATTGTGCAAATGGGACTATTCTTATCCTTGCAGGAGGAGGGGGAGGTTCGTCGGGCTTCCTTAACGGGCAAGGAGGGCAAATCACGCAAGGAAGTGGTAACGGTGGAAATAGTTTATCGGGTGCAGCCGGAGGTGGGGGATTAAACAGTGCCGGGCAAATAGGGGTACCGACACAGGGTGTTACAGTTATAGCATACGGTGGCGGACAAGTGAGTAAAGTTGCGATTAGTAACGGAGGAACAGCCGGAACACGCTATGGAATTACCGGAGCAGCAGGTGGAAATGGTATGGGCGGTGGTGGTGCTACGGGGGGAGATTTGTATGCTAGCGGTGGCGGCGGTTACTCTGGGGGTAACGGTGAACATGATGATTATATACAAGGAGCAGGGGGGGGAGGTTCCTTTAATTCTGGTACTTCTCAAACCAATACGCCCGGTACTGCTGGTGGAGGGGCAAATCCAGGTTCAGTTTTGATTGAATGTCTTTCATTTGTACCCAACTGCACCACTCCTACTGCTTACAGTGTAACGGGTGGAGGTTCATATTGCTCAGGGGGACCAGGAGTAGCAATTGGTCTGTCCAACTCTGAAACAGGAGTAAATTATCAATTAAAAATAGGGGGTGTAAATACGGGCGGCACATTTCCGGGAACAAACGGTACGGCAATTTCTTTCGGTAATCAAACCGTAGCGGGTAATTATACCGTAGAGGCTACAACCGCAACCGGTGGCTGTACAAATACAATGACAGGGAGCGTAAATGTATCTATCACCCCTGACGTAGGCACACCCTCCTTCACATCAGGAGCAACAAGCCTGTGCGCAGGAGGAACGAGTACTTATGCAGCGACTGCAAGCGACGCTTCAAGTATTGTTTACAGCATATTAAATGGTACAGGTGCAAGCATTGACGCAAATTCTGGCGTAGTAAGCAATGTAACAGGGAATTATACCGTTGTAGCAACTGCATCCGGAACCTGCGGCCCCAACACTACGGCTAATAGGGTAGTTAC
>JAIBAH010000095.1 GCA_019695295.1 Bacteroidia bacterium
TTCTACCGCATTAAAATGGTAAAAGAATAATCACGCTTTATTTTAGTTTTGTTAATTATATGCCAAAAGCTGTCCGTAATGGATAGCTTTTGGCATATAAAAATTATTTCACTTTTTATTTTCACCCCACAATGCCTGTTCTTTCTCTCCGTGAGTTTATCCGTAAAATTCCAAAGGCGGAACTTCACATTCATATAGAAGGCTCTTTTGAACCGGAACAAATGTTTACGATTGCCGGAAGAAATCAGCTTACGCTTCCATTTACTTCTGTAGATGAATTGAAAAAAGCCTATGAATTCAATAATCTTCAGGAGTTTCTGGATATTTATTATGCCGGTGCAGGCGTACTGGTTACGGAACTGGATTTTTTTGAATTGACTCAGGCGTATCTCCGAAAAATCCGGGAGGAAAATGTACTTCATACCGAAATCTTTTTTGATCCTCAGACGCATACGGAAAGAGGAATTGCTTTCGAAACGGTCATAAACGGAATTCGTCGTGCACTGGAAGAAGAAAATCAATCTTCGGGTATGAGCTACCGGATAATTCTTTGTTTTCTGCGCCATCTGGACGAAGACTCTGCCTTCAGAATGCTGGAAATGGCTGCCCCTTTCAAAGAATGGATTACGGGAGTAGGACTGGACTCCTCCGAGGTTTCCAATCCTCCCTCAAAATTTGCCCAGGTATTTGAAAAAGCAAGGGAAGAAGGCTATCTCACGGTAGCACACGCAGGGGAAGAAGGACCTCCTGCTTATGTCCGGGAAGCCCTGGATTTGCTGAAGGTTTCAAGAATTGACCACGGAAACCGCTCGCTGGAAGACGAAGCCCTCGTAATGGAACTGGCGGAAAGAAAAATACCCCTTACGGTCTGCCCGCTTTCCAACCTAAAACTCAGGGTAGTCGAAGATATGAAAAATCATCCCATGAAAATCATGCTCGAGAAAGGGCTGTCCGCTACGGTAAATTCGGATGACCCTGCCTATTTCGGAGGATATATGACAGAGAATTTCCTTGCCGTTTCTACTGCCCTCAGTTTAAGTCAGGCGGAAATCACTCAGCTTTGTGTCAATAGTTTTCTGGCAAGTTTTCTGGATTCGGATACCAAAGAAACCATGATTCAGAAAGTGCTTGACTTTAGTAATACTCATTCTTTTATGATGGATAGCTGATATATATTACAATGCGTGAAAATGGTTTCCCTAAAATTCAGAATCTGGCTCATCTGTATGAATATTTACCCGAAAATCAGCGGATTATCGTGGAAGTACTAAGACAATTTATTCTGGAAAATTTGCCGGATGATTGCAGGGAGAAAATCAGTTACAATGTCCCGTTTTTCTATGGAACCAAAGGAATTTGTATCCTCTGGCCCTCGGCTGTTCCGCGGGGAGGAATACAGGAGGGAGTGCTTTTGGGTTTCTGGTATGGAAACCGGCTCAGCGACCCAGAGAATTATCTTACCAAAGGAAGTAATAAACAGATTTTTTACAAAATATTTCATTCCGCAGAAGACATAGAAACAGAGCCTCTCCTGAAGATTCTGACCGAAGCGATACGAATAGACCGGATGTGGAAAGCAAACTGATATTTTTTACAACCCTGCTTCCGTATTTTCCGTCATTTTATAAAAATATTTAACCTGACTCCCTTTCGGCTTAATATTCTAAAGTCATGAATGAATTTTCTGAATTTGAAAAAATCCCTGAAACCCTCAGAAATGCTGAGGAAAACGAAAAATACTTCAGGGAAATCCATAAACTAACTTGGGCCGTAACTGAAAAAATTCACGGTGCCAACTTTAGCTTTGTCTATGAAGATCATCAGTTAAAGTACGCCAAACGACGGGAATACCTTTCCTGGGCAGATGATTTTTTTGGTTTTCAATCGGTGGTAAACAAAATCGAAAATCAGATTCTTGCTTTTTTTGTTGAATTAAACCGTGAAATCAAAGCACAGCGATACATTCTCTATGGCGAGCTTTTCGGGGGAAAATACCCTCATCCCGGGGTGATTCCGGACAAAAACTTTCAGGCAATTCAGACGGGAGTATATTACGCACCGGATATTCATTTTTGTGCATTTGATGTAGCCATAGAACCCGGTGAGGATACGCCAAAGTATTATCTCGATTATGACAAAGCCGTAAGCTATTTTCAGAAGTACAATATTTTTCACGCAAAGGTATTGTTTGAAGGGAAATTCAATGAAGCCATTCATTTCAATACAAGAATTTCCTCTCTGATTCCCGCAATGCTTGGACTTCCCGCACTGGAAAAAAATCTGATTGAAGGTATCGTGATTAAACCGCTCAGACATCAGCATTTGGCAGAAAGGCCTGTACTGAAAATCAAGAATAAGGAATTTGAGGAAGTACAGTATCATCAGGCTGAGAAGTGGTCATTCATTCCGGAAATCCGTTCTCATTCGGCCGATTTGTCTTTCATTCTGGAAGCGATGAGGGATTATCTCACCCTAAACCGGCTGGAAAGTTGTATTTCCAAAACGGGCGCACCGGATATCAGGAATCCCGAAAGAATGAGCGAAATACAGAAAGAATTTACAGAGGATATCCTGACTGACTTCAGCGAAGCCTGCAATAATATTCTCGACGAACTGAACGAAGAACAATTACACTGGATTATAACCCGAATCAATCTGGAAACTACCCGTTTTATCCACGATTATTGCTCCCGAAAAGGATAAGGAAGCAAAAACCCGGGAGGCAGATTCAAGTGATAAAATACCGGAATCATTTTTTTTCGAAAAACAAACTATGTCAGGGTTTTATAATCCCGGGCTAAACTATTTTAATCAAACCATAAAAAACAACCCTGTCCCCGGCCAGTTATCAGAGGTATTCCTTCGCCAAAAGGCATCCGCTTTAAACTAAAGTAGCCCTGAGATAGTTCTGATGTTTAATTCAATAAAATATTTAAATCCAATCAATGGAATTTCAATCGTTAAACATTATAGAACCTATTCTGAAAGCATTACAAGAAGAAGGTTACACTACCCCAACCCCCATTCAGTCTCAGGCTATTCCCATCGTATTAAACGGAATTGACCTGCTGGGCTGTGCACAAACAGGAACCGGAAAAACTGCGGCTTTTGCCATCCCGATTCTTCAGTTGCTGAGTGCAGGCAAAACCAATGAAAGAAAAAGAAAAATCAGAAGCCTGATTATCACTCCTACCCGGGAATTAGCCATTCAGATTGGAGAGAGTTTCAATGCTTACGGCAGACATACAGGACTAAACAATACCGTTATTTTTGGCGGAGTAAATCAAAATCCTCAGACTACCGCCCTGAGAGCAGGAGTAGATATCCTTATCGCAACGCCGGGAAGACTGATAGACCTGATGAATCAGGGACATCTTACCTTAAGAGATGTGGAATTATTTGTACTGGATGAGGCAGACAGAATGCTCGACATGGGTTTTATCCATGATATCAAAAAAATCCTTTCCGCTTTACCGGTGAAAAAACAATCCCTCTTTTTCTCGGCTACCATGCCGCTTGAAATCATGAGGCTTGCAAGCAATATTCTGCACAATCCTTCCAAAGTATCCGTCACACCCGTTTCTTCTACTGTGGATATCATCCAGCAGTTTGTCTATTTTGTAGATAAAGGGAATAAAAATGCGTTGCTTGTAGAACTGCTTAAAAATAAGGAGATTAAAACTGCCCTTGTTTTTACCCGTACCAAATTCGGGGCGGATAAAGTAGTAAAAATGCTGCTTCGGCATCACATTACGGCTGAGGCAATTCATGGAAATAAAGCACAGAATGCCCGTCAGCGCGCGCTCTCCAATTTTAAGGCACAGACCACCCGCGTACTTGTAGCTACCGATATTGCGGCAAGGGGGATAGATGTGGATGAACTCGAATATGTATTTAATTTCGAGATGTCCAATATCGCCGAGACTTACGTCCACCGCATAGGCCGTACCGGAAGAGCCGGAGCAAAAGGAACCGCTATTTCTTTTTGCGACTTAGAGGAAATCCCTTACCTCAGGGATGTGGAAAAACTAATCGAGAAAAAAATTCCGGTTGTCGAAGATCATCCTTTTCCCATGCTTGAAATGCCTCCTTTGAAGCCGGCACATATTCCCCAGTCAAAAGGAAATGCAGGACACGCCCGCCCCAAACCGCCCGGAACCTTCAAGCCCAAAGGCAGAGGATTCGGAAAATCCAAACCTCCGGGAAGAAGATAAAATCATCTCCAAAGAGAACCTGCTCCCCCTGTCGGTTTAGCCACCGGCCGGGAAGATATTATATCCGGAAACTTTGTCTGTTAAGCCGAAAAAAGATTATGTAAAAATCACCTTCCATCTTTTGCCCATCAAAAAAGCAGAAGCCAGCGCAAGCAGACAAAGCCCTGTAGCCCAGACTAAATGCGGAAAATGTACCGGAAGGAATAAAAAAGGAAAAACAATCAGATTGGAAATCAGCCAGACCGTAATCAGGTGGCCCCAGTAGGTGATTCGTTTGCGAAAAAAAGCCCCTGCAACGATTGCAGCCAAAACCACATAAGAAAGTCCTTCGCCTATAAAGTTCAGCTGCTCAGAATGATACTCCAGTAAAATCCGGCGCGCATTCCATGCAATGAGCATACTCACACATCCGCCAAGAATTATATATACCCAACGGTAAGTAAGATTAAAGTCCGGTGCACAATCAAATCCTTTGGGCTGAGAAGGGCTTCCGGCGATAATCCGGCGGTTATAAGTCACAATCTGATATAAATAATAAATGAATGTCCTGAACCACTTCATCGAAAACAAAGGCTTAAATACAGGCCACTTTGACCCGAGCAAAAGATAAAGTGCTTCCGGCCCGTAAATCACCGTTTGCGTTTCTGTGTCATAAAGAGGAATTTCGTGACGACATCTGTCCACATCAATTTTTTCTATGATTTCGGCGTTCACTTCCGAAAAACCTACCCGGTTTTCTTCTTCCAGAACCCCGATACTTGCAAATTTTTCGGTGTACCATTTACACATCGGGCAAGTATCATCATAAATAATTACTTTTTGGGGGAGCAAAGATTTTTTTTTCATATTGAGAATTTTTACTTAAAATTTAACCGATTACCAGCCCGAAAGTTAGAAAAATCCCCTGTCATATCCGATTAATTATGAAATTCCGGATAATTTTCTTTATGCTTTTTAGATTTATTTTGAATTTTGATTATAAAGCATTTAATTTGCGCTCCCAAATCGGTGAAAAGTAACCGGTAGGGTTTTTTTGATTTTATATTAAAGATAAAAAATAATTTAACATTTTTTTAATTGCACTGAAAGCGATATGGCGGAGCAAAAAGAACAAAAGACACTGCTACAATGGATAAGAACCAATATGTGGTTAGTAGTAATTATCGTAGGGATTTCCCTGTTGGTTTTTATTTTAACGGACTTTCTTACCGGCAGCAACCGGATGAATGCCGGAAGCCGGGGATCGATAGGGTATATTGCCGGCGAAAAAATTGACAGAACGGAGTTGGACACCAAATATCAGCTTCGTCAGGAACTGATGCAGCGTCAGGGACAAAGCATGGGCGAAATGGAAAGAAATCAGCTGCTCGATGGTCTGTGGAATGGGATTGTAGAAGAAAAAATCTACGGTAAACAATATGAATCTCTGGGAATCACGATTTCTGATGAAGAACTTCAGGACATGTTTACCGGAAAAAATGTTTCTCCCGTAGTGAAGCAGTACTTCGACAACTTCTTCAAAAGCCAGAATAAACCCTTCAATGTGGAAGATGTAAAACGTTACCTGAGTGCAGCTATCAGCGACCCCGCCGAAAAAGTAAACCTCAAAGAATTTGAAGATTACCTTATCAGCAGCCGTCTGAAAGAAAAATTTGAAACAATGGTTGCAGGAGGATATGTAAGCTCAAAACTACAGGCAGCCCGCGCCAATGTAAATCAGGGACGCAAGTATAATATCTCTTTCGTTGGGGTAAACTACTCTCAGATTGCAGACTCTACCATTAAAGTAGAGGATAATGAATTGAAAGCCTTCATGTCTAAAAATGCTGCACGTTTCAAGCAGGAAGAAGAAACCATCATTAAGTTTGTTCAGTATGACCTGAGACCTACACCGGAAGACTCTCTCAAAGCCAAAAACGATGTATTAAAATATAAGGAGAAATTCGCTACTGCGAAAAACGACTCTTCTTATGTTTATTCCCGTTCAAGAAAGAAATTCGACCCTAAAAAATATGTTCCTTTGAAAGACATACCTGCTGCGGCTAAAGACAGCGTGAAATTAGTAGCAAAAGGAACCGTTTTCGGGCCTGTTCTCGATAACGACGCATACAAATTATTCAAACTTGTAGATTCCAAAAAGGGAGACGTTGTGAACGCCAAGGTTAGTCATATCCTGATTACCCCAAAATCCCCTACAGCAGCAGATTCAGCAGCCGCAATGGCAGAAGCTTCTGCTATCAAATCTACTACCAACGCTACCAACTTCAAAACAGTAGTAATGGAAAAATCTCAGGATAATGCTACTAAAATGGGCGGTGGAGATTTAGGCTGGGTATCTACTCCATCTTCTTATGGAAAAGATTTTGACAATGCAATCACAGGCGCAGGCAAAGGCTCTGTCGTGGGTCCGGTAAAATCGCCTCAGGGATATCATATTTTGTATATCGAAGACAAAACAGACGAGGCTTTTCTCGTAGCAGAAGTTGAAAAAATCATCTCTGTAAGTAGCAAAACTGCTGACTTTCTCTCCAAACAAATCAATGATTTTGCTACTAAAGCGATTCAGGCTAAGGATATCGAAGCTGCAAGCAAAGCAGCCGGAATACAGGTTCGTCAGAGTAACCCGTTGAAAAACAATGATAAAAACTTATTGAATATGCCGGCAAGAGACATTATCCTTTGGGCTGTATCAGCAAAGGAAGGAGATTTCTCTAAAGTATATACGATGAATGACAGCTACGTTTTTGCGCAGGTTTTCAAAAAGAAAAAAGAAGGCCTTCAGGACCTCGAAGATGTCAGACCCGCAGTATTGAAAGAAGTACTTGCTGAGAAAAAAGGAAAAATCATTGCGGATAAACTTTCGGCCTTACAGGGTAAATCCATGGAAGAAATCAAAACGGCTTACGGTCCAGGCGCTTTCGTCAGCAACGCCAATGACGTTAATTTCGAAAGTCAGTCTATCCCTTCTATCGGTAATGACCCTTATGTAGTCGGTCGTATCTGTGGAATGGCAAAAGGTGCCACAAGCAAGCCAATCGTTGGTAAAAACGGAGTGTATATCGTTCAGGTTTCTGAGATTACCGAACCGACAGCCCTTGATGAAAACTCTCTTAAAGGCGCGAAAAAAGGTCAGGCTCAGAATGGTCAGAGTCAGTTAAGAAACCGGATTAATCAGGCTTTGCTGAAAATGGCTGATGTAAAAGATGAACGCTGGAAGGCAGGAATTTAATTTCTGTTAAAATATATTTGCACATGTAAAAAGGGAGAGCTAATTTTGCTTTCCCTTTTTACATAAACCTAAAAAAGGTCATACAATCCGTTAATATCAAACTTAATCATTTTGCTTCAGCGAGTTTTAGGTAATATTCCATTTCCATTACACTTACTACTGCTTTTTCTGGCCGTAGTGCTTCGGCTGCCCGTTTTTATGGAAGGCTATTTTCAGACTGATGAAGCATTAAGTGGAATATGTGCCCAAAAACTGATTCAGGGAGAATCTTTATACAGTGAGATATGGTATTCAGGCCCTCCCTTCATGATTTGGTTTTACGGACTTTTTACCGGACTTTTCGGTAGCTACTGGCTTGTATTTCTGAGAGTTTTTACCATTCTCTATGTTTATTACACAGCAGTTTTTTTGGGTAACTGGCTGGCTCAGTACAGGCCTTTTGATAAATACCCCCTGTTTCCTTCGGTTTTACTGGTGGTATTGTGTTCTTCTCCCTGGTTTTCGCTGGAGCTAAGTCCTGAGTTGCTGATGCTTTTGCCCCTGATGATAGTGTATCGTACCCTTATTGACCGAAGTGAAAAACCCAGTTATTCGTTTCAGCCTTATTTTCTCTCGGGCGTGCTGATAATGCTTGCAGTGACGGCTTCCTATCAGTTCATCATCATGTTTCTTTCCGTTATCGTGCTTTACCTTTCCTTGAAGCGCGCAGCAGTGGACGAACTGACAGCCCTTCTGGGAGGCGCAGGGATTACCCTGGGAATCACCCTTATGGCACTGTATTTCGGAAACTCTCTTTTTGGTTTTCTGGATATGGCTTTGCTTTACGGGCTGGACTTGCTGAGATACGAAATGTTTAACAGTAGCTTTAAAAGTATGCAGAATTCCGCTCTGGCTTTCTTTGCCGTTGAAGCAATCTTTTTAATCTTTGCGGTCTTAGGATTTATCCGGTTCAGAATTAAATACTTCACCTCGCTGTTAAGAATCCGGAGGCTGGAAGTGGGAATGATAATCTGGCTCGTAGGCGGACTGACTTCCATTTTTTTCTCAGTGACTCAGAGCCAGTTTCATAAATGGCTGATTATTGCCCCTCCGATTGCATTCTATGCAACCAAAGTATTTGAAATTCCCCGAAAAAAATGGATGAATACGGTGCTGCTCATCGTTGCCTTTATTCCTGCCTTTTATATTTACAGTGAATTCTGGTATCAGCATTTTCTCATCCCTCAGAAAAATAATCAGACTACCACCGGAAGCCGGAAATCCCCGATTTTTAACAATCAGGAATTACAAAGCTATTTTCGGAATAAAAAAACCCGGAAAGGAATCTGGATTATGGAGTTTCAACCGGAAATGTACCTCGCACTCGGTCAGAAATGCGCAACCAAATACGTGGATTACCGGATTGTTTATCAAAAGTTTCACCCACTCCCCTACGCAAGTACGCATTTGCTGATTTCAAAGGTGGAAAGTGACGCAGAAATTTTTGATGAATTTAATAAAAACCGTCCTGATTATATTCTGGACAGAAACAACCTGTTTCCAAATATCAGAGAAATGTATCCTGCTCTTTTTTATGACTATAAGGCAGAATCAGTAGGCGGATACAAGGTATATCACCCTTAATCATTTTTTCATTTACATCAACAAATTATAGAATATATGAAATTTGGAGTAATTACCTTCCCCGGCAGTAATTGTGACCAGGATTTACTGTATTGTATTCGGGAAAATCTGGGTATGGAAGCGGTATCATTATGGCATAAAGATACTGATTTACAAGGATGTGATTTTATTTTTCTACCGGGGGGGTTCTCTTATGGAGACTACCTCCGCTCAGGGGCAATTGCACGGTTCTCCCCTATTATGAATGAGGTAGTACGTCATGCAGAAAGAGGTGGTTATGTGATGGGAATTTGTAACGGATTTCAGATCCTGACAGAAGCAGGCTTACTCCCGGGTGCCCTGATTCGCAACGTTTCTACCCGGTTCATGTGTACAAATGTGCATATCATCCCCCAGACTCAAAGCACCCGCCTTACCGCCAATCTGGAAAGCAGAGCTTACAAAGTTCCGATTGCTCACGCAGAAGGTAATTTTTACTGTGCGCAGGACGACCTGAAAGCACTGAATGACAACGAGCAAATCATTTTCCGCTATTGTGATGAAAACGGAAATATCACTCCCGAATCCAATCCTAACGGAAGTCTGGAAAATATCGCCGGCGTTACCAATAAAAACAAAAATGTATTTGGCATGATGCCTCACCCTGAAAGAGCCGCCGATAACCTGCTCGGAAATCTGGATGGAAAATTTATCCTCGAGAATCTTCTTGCCTGATTTTATTTGCTTATCTTTGTATTGATACTGTATCATATTATCGTATCAGAATACAATGAAAGTCCATGCCTGTATTTTTTACTTAGCCTTAGGAATCATTATAGTTTCCTGTGGTGGTAAGTCTCAATGCCCGGAAGATTTATGTAACGTAAACTTCAGAAATGAAATGCGTAACTTTGTCAGTGAAATCAGTACCTACGCCAAAGGGAAACACCCGGGTTTTTTGATTATTCCCCAAAACGGACAGGAATTATTTACAGATACCGGGGAAGGAAACGGAATTCCTGTTCATGAATATCTCTCGTCTATTGACGGAACCGGTCGTGAAGACCTGCGATACGGATATACCGGCGATAATCAGCCTACACCGGCAGTCGATTTCAGTCATATGAAGGGCCTTCTTGAGGTAGGGGAAGCCAATGGAGTAGAAGCTCTTGTTACAGATTATTGCTCCTCCACTACCAAAATGCAGGATTCTTATACCCAAAACCTTACAGATGGATACATTTCCTTTGCCGCCGACCGCAGAGAACTTGATCATATTCCCGCCAACCCTACTCAGCCCTTTCAATCCGGAAGTCATAATGTAGCCTCACTATCAGAAGCTAAAAATTTCCTGTATTTAATTAATCCTCAATCTTATAGTTCTAAATCCGGGTTTCTGACCGCACTTCAGAATACTGATTATGACGCTATCATCCTTGATTTGTTTTTTAATGAGGAACTCCTCACCGCATCGGATATTCTTTCTCTCAAAACCAAAAAGAACGGGGGCAGCCGACTTCTGCTTTGCTATATGAGTATCGGAGAAGCGGAAGATTACCGTTATTACTGGCAACCCGGCTGGAAGAATAACCCTCCTGTATGGCTTGACAAGGAAAACCCCTCCTGGAAAGGCAACTACAAGGTCCGTTACTGGCTCCCGGAATGGAAATCCCTTATTATGGGAAGTAATGACGCTTATCTTGACCGGATTATTACCGCGGAATTTGACGGAGTATATCTGGATATCATTGACGCTTATGACTATTTTGAAGAATGATATTCTCTAAAAAAAGTATTGAACTTTTATTTCACCGAAAGGCCTGAAAGCGATATTTACTTTCAGTAAATCAACTTCCTTATAGCTTATGAGAGAGGGCGGAAATTTATCTATTTTGCTGTACCGGTTATCCTGAAGCTGATATTGCCACCAGATCATGGTTTCTATGGAAGCATTTTTTTTCCCAAGCCATCGGATTCCCGTAAGCGGGCCGGTCTGAAAGCCCCGTATATGAAGATTAATAGGAGTAAGGATATTCAGGGTATCGTACATCAGCGCATTCTGAAAACGAAATAAATAAAAGTGTTTGTATCCAAAGTCCAGCCAGGCAGTTCCTTTGCCTTCCTTTTGAAATAAACGACAGGTGTTTTTTTGCTCAATAAAGACCGTTTCCGTTGTATCAAGGGTCGTTTCTGCAAATTTTTCCCAGTTGAGGTAGGATAGCTGTGACTCTTTCCTGTACAAGGTAGTGGTAAACTGCCATTTCGGGTTGTGGGTATATTGAAATTCCCACTTAATTTCCAGATTCCGGTTAGAACGGTTGCTCAGCGTAATGTCTTCAAAATCCTTTACATTATAGTTTACGTAAATCCAGTGAGTCCCTCTCCACCGGAGTTTGGGTACAATATTCCATATATGTTCCAGTTCCGCACGTAAAACATACTGAGTATAATTATCCTGACTTTTTTCTTTAAAAAGAAAGGAGTACTGACGGCGACTACCATCCAGGCTGTAGGTCGTACTGAAGTTGCCTGCCCATTTCGAAAGCCATTCTCCCTTCAGTCCGTAATTGAGTTCGTCGTGGTCGTCAAAATTCGTTTCCGACGGAGTATCATACATGACATAACGGTTATCTCCTGTTAAGACTAAACGGTGACGGGGATTAACCCGCCATTGTACCTGAAACTGCGTTTGATGGACGGTCCGGATAAAATCCTTCAGGACTTCTTTTTCTGTAAGTTGAGCGTATTCCCTATCGGTCAGCCCGAGAGTATTGCTCACTGTATATCGTCTGTCATTCATCGAAAAATTATAGCTCAGAAATCCTTCTGTCTTCGGAAACCGAAAGCCTGCTTTTTGCTGAGCATTAATATCAATTTGTTCAAACCGGGTATTGTTAAACTCAGGAGCCGCAATCAGATAAGGTGCATACTCAAACTTTCTCCGCATTAGCCCCATCTGATTATCCGAAGAAAAATAAAAAAACTGCCAGGGATGATACTCTACCCTCATAGTGCCGGAAAGGGTATCAGAAATAATCTTCTCTACGGAATTTTGCTTGTAGGTATCCATCTCGTTACTTCCGGCAGAGATACTTGCAGCAATTCCGGCTTTGTTTTCAAACGATTTTTCCCATGCCGACACAAAACTCAGGTTGCGCTGATGACGGGGCCGGATAAATTTTTCCCGGTAAAACAGGCGGGTTTGCATTTGTAACCCATCTTCCCACTGATGCTCTGCCTGAAGTTTTAAGCCCGGACTGATTCCGTGATTCATTCTTTGGTTGAGATAATCCCAGCTGTATCCCATCAGGGGAGTAAGAATGATTTTCTCCTTTATCCGGTATTCCAGTCCGCCATAGAAATTATAACGCTGATTTTTATTATGCAGATACTGATCGGTTTCTATCCATGAAGCAGCACTCAGCTTTTTGGTAATCCCGTAATACTGCCAGATTCTGTGAAACAAATTTACCTGAATAAAAGGCGGCTTAAGCAGGGAATTATAAAGATTATCGTGATGAGAATATACCGAAAACCGGTATTTCCCGATTTCTTTTTGCAGATTCAGGTCCCATTGAGTAGAGTACGTAAAATTATTCTGACGCTGAAAGGTAAAGCGCACGGGGTTTTCTTCCTGTGTATATCCACATACAGGAATGCCTGCGAGCCAGAATAGAATATAGCGTAAATATTTCAATGAAGGGAGCAAATTGTAAGAATATGTTTAAACCTGGACCTCGCATTAAAAAAGAGGGATTTTCATACAGATTTAATGCGATAAAATTTCACTCATTCAATGAGATTTTATCAACGAAAAAGTGATGGAAAATCGCTTTTTTACAGGAAAGATAAATTATTAAACATATTTCTAAGTATAGTAAGACTTTTTCCGCCTCTCTGAGCACGGTTTTGTCCGTATTCAATCCTGATTCTGCAACCGTAAAATTAAGCAAAATCCAGGAATAATAACGTCGATTTACACAAAAAAGCGATTCTCTGTGTAAAAAAAATCCCTTTACTTAAGATGTTACTCTTAAAAAAAGGGATATTTACAAGATGATTTATATTCAGAAAGGGATATTATACCGGATAAACCCGGTTGGATTCGGGAGAGCAAAAGTCCCTCACCGGTTAATTATCACCCATATTTTCTACCAGGGTTTTCAGCGGAAGCAAATAATCTTCGTCCCAGTGAAGGCTGATTGTATAAAAAGATTTATCAGGAATCCCATTATGAAGTACATGAAGAATCGTTTTATTTCCGTCTTCCTTGAGCGTAAAAATTACTTTTGAAGGTTTATCCCAGTTTTCTTCCTGCCATTTCTGTACGATTCTGTCTGGCGAAACCTCCAGATTCACCCCATAAACCGAACCACCCCATAATGAAAAATCTCCTCCCGGAGTTAAATCCATTTCGACCTCATCCCCCGACCAGGCCACTATTAAGTCTAATTGAGTCAATGCGTCAAAAACCCGTTTTTTCGGAGCAAAAATCTCATATTCTTTTACTAATGCTTTCATATTTATAAAAAATAGATACAGTTGAATTTTTATTTTATTAAGGTTAAACGAAAATAAACAGATTTAGTTGACCCTAAAAGTGAAATTCTAATGAAATTTTAATAATTGACAACGGTTTTTTTTGTAAGAGAGGATATCCGGGCTTTATGTTAGAGTTTGGATTTATCTTCCGGATACTTCAGTCCTTCAGGAGGTGGAATAATTCTTTTGTAATCCCAGATACCGGACTCGTCGGAATCTTCTTTCAGTTCCCATTCATAACGGGGTGGTTCCGGAGTATTGTTTCTGAAATAAATGGCCATAATGACTCCTGACAAGGCACCGAACCAATGAGACTCCCAGGAGATTTCCTGTAATCCGGGCAACATTCCCCACACCATTCCTCCATAAAAAAGGGCTACAAACATCGCAATCTGCAAAGCAATCCGGTCTCTTTTATAATGTATCAGTCCTAATACAAAAAGAAAGAAAGCCATACCGTACACCACTCCGCTTGCTCCAATATGAAAGCTGCCTCGTCCTCCTATCCAAACCCAAAAACCGGAAAGGAGATAAATAACTCCTGCACTCTGATAAAATATTTTTTTATAATAGACTGAGCCTGTCATTCCAAAAACAAACAAGGGGATAATATTGGAAAAAACATGCTCCCATGAACCATGCAGCAATGGAGAGAGCATTATCCCGCTAAACCCGCTGAAAGTTCGGGGATAGATTCCAAATTGTACATAATCCGGTATGTATAGAGTAGTGAGAACGTAAATCAGGGGAATTATCACAACAATAATACCCCAGATTATCAGCGGATTTTTTATTTCCTGTATAATATTTTTCAATTAATCGATTTTTCTGTATATATTCGCACTTTATATATACGTAAAGGTTAAAAAAATAGTTATTGAAGATGAATATTTCTCCAGCATTTCTAAACCTTAAAAATCTGCTTACGGGCAAAGGAGCTCCGGATGAAAATGTTATTTATCAAATAATGGGGGCCTTTAAAATCCACTCACGGTTAAAGAGAAACCAAAACCTGATAACGCCGGGAGAGGTGGAAGAGCACTTGTATTATGTTCTTTCAGGCACACTGAGACTGTATTGTATGAAGGGAGAGGAAGAAATATGCTACAATTTCGGATATCCCGGCACTTTTATCTCTGCCTATACTTCTTTCCTGAGCGGTAAACCATCCGAGTCCTATATCAAAGCCATTACCGATTGTGAACTAATCGGAATTCATAAAAAAGATTTTTACGAACTGGTGGATAGAATCCCTCAGATTGAAAAAATATGGAGAATCTTTACAGAAGAGGCCCTGCTTGAAAGAATGGAAAGGGAACTCGAAATGCTCATGCTGAGTCCGGAGGAGCGTTTCGGTAAGTGTATGGAAAAAGCCTCTCATCTTTTTCAGTTTATCCCTCAAAAATACCTCGCTTCCTATCTGGGCATGAAACCCGAAACCCTGAGCAGAATCAAAAGAATTTATGCAGAGAAAGAACGCAAACACCCTTAAAATATCTTCCCCGATTGGATTCGGGTTACTATATCTCTCTTTCCAGCATTTCTTTATACTTCATCAACTCTGCTCTTCTTTCTTCATTGATTTCTGGAAAAGACATATCCATTGACTTCATGGCCTCAATGAGGATTGCCGATACAATCAGGCGCGCATTCTTTTTATCATCAGCCGGCACCACGTACCAGGGAGCGTCATTTGTACCTGTATTGTTTATCATTTCTTCGTATGCCTTCATATAGGTATCCCAGTGCTCTCTTTCCTTGAGGTCAGCCTCCGCAAATTTCCAGTTTTTGGTGGGTTCATTCAGTCGCTCCAGAAAACGGGCAGCCTGTTCTTTTTTAGATACGTTCAGAAAAATCTTGATTACCTTAAATCCGTTGCGGTGGAGATATTTCTCAAATGCGTTAATGTCTTCATAACGCTCTTTCCACACCTGCTCCTGATTACTTTTGAACTCCGCCGGAATCCGCTGATAATCGGCAAGAATATTGGGATGTACTTTCACAACAAGTACCTCTTCATAATAAGACCGGTTGAAAATCCCGATTCTGCCCCGCTGAGGAAGCCTTACAGTAGTTCTCCACATAAAATCGTGCGAAAGTTCTTCATCTGAGGGTTTTTTGAAAGAATAGATATCTACTCCCAGGGGATTTACGCCTGAAAGCACATGCTTTATCGTACTGTCTTTGCCGGCGGCATCCATTGCCTGAAAGATTACGAGCAGACCATACTGATTATGAGCATACATCATATTCTGAAGTTCGTCCAGTTCTTTGGTTTTTTCGTCAAGCCAGGATTCATACTCAGATTTATTTTTATAAAAATCGTCAACCTTGTTTTTGGCCTTATCTATAGAAAATGGCTTTTTTCCGTTACAGAGAAAATCACTGATGTTTATTTTCATTTTTATATATTAAAAAAGTGTCTGAGATATAGTAAAATACAAAGATACAATTTATTTGTGAGTTTTTTTCATAAAGGGAGTGAACCGGAGTTTAAAAATCACTTGCGGCTTCCAGAAACCACAGTATAAAGAAAATAATGCCCACCAGAACAAGAACATAGGTCCCTATATCCAGAATTTCGGTAAATGCCCCCCCTTTTCTGAATACTGTATAAAGTAATATCCGGAGCAGAATTGCAGATATTATAAATGCTGCTGCCATTTTCAGATTGGTATTTACCAGCAGCAAGCTCCGGAAAACCTTCTTCAGGGAAGACTGAGTGGTTTTTAGTATCAGAGAAAAAAAAGAAACGCCGGGTGCAGGAGCCTCCGCCTGAATCATTTCCTTTTTCTCCGGACTAGTATATTCGTAAACAGCAGAAGCACTCATGCTAAACAGAGAAAAAGTAAAAATAAATCCGGCAAGTAGCCTAATCGTCAGATTTTTCATTATGAGAATAATATCAGTTTGTGATGAATAAAATATCGTTTATTTTACATGAACCCAAAGGCAGCGAGAAATTTATTGTTCCCCCTGAAATGCTCCGGCTCTATCAGAATCCGGACAAAATCCATAAAGGGAAGCAATCCGAAAAATCCGCCAAAACTCACAATGTAGCCGACAATCAGCCAGTAACTTCCACCCATGATGACCCGGTGTATTCCGAGATAGGGAATCAGAAAAAGCACAATCAGGGCAATAATGGAGTTGATATCATGTTTTTTGGGATTGTCATCCGGCGGACTAATCCTTACAGCAGAGACAGAACAATCTGATTCCGGGAAAGCCTGACCCGCCATTACGGTTTCCTGTCCTGTAAAGAATAGTAAAATCAGCAGTATATATCTCAGCATGAGAATAGAAATATTAAATTTTCTGACAAATATAAGCACAAGCCTGAATATATTCAAATCTGTAACGATTTAAATCTGCTTTCCTTTTCACGAATAAAACAAATAGCAAAAAGCCTGAAAAGTGTTTAAAAACAACTTTCCAGGCTTTTTATTTTTCTTTTTGGTGTTTTAATTATCAGAATGCATCAAAGCAAGCCAGTAATTTGTCATTTCCTTCAAATGGACCTGTACCGCTTACAATCAGGGCAACAAAGTCAATTAATGCCAGAATTCCACCGATTCCTACTAAAAAAAGGAGAAGATAGAAAAGGATTAATTTACCGGAACCACCAAGATACACTCTGTGGATACCAAGACCTCCTAAGAAGAAGCAAAGGAGAATTGCTGCAATCTGACTGTTTCCAGCCGCTTTGAATGGTTTAGTAACAAATTTAGCTACTTTCATTCCGAATTTGTCAAGCTTGGATTCTTTCACAACCACTGTGTTTTTCTTCGCCTGCTCAAATTTAGGAGAAGGACCTCCGGCAAAACCGGCAAATGAAGGCTGAACCATGCCAACCATCAGGAACAAAGACATTAATAAAGCAAATAATTTTTTCATAAAACAAATCTTTTTTAGTGTGAATAAAGGTTTAAAAAATTAATACGAGTAATATCTGAATACAAAGCTAATACTTTTTTTTAAAAACCAAGCGTTTTTTTACAAAAAAAAACTAAATTAGGACTTACGCAAAATTAAACTTTGGATATTTCAAAGCCATTGAAATAGCATAATCTAAAATAGAATGTTTGATTTCGTACACCGTTTTTTTTAGTTGGTACGCATAGTTTTTCAGACAGTTC
>JAIBAH010000011.1 GCA_019695295.1 Bacteroidia bacterium
ATGCCCTCAACTAGAAAGAGGTACACCGCCATCCGAAGAAAATCCGTAGTGCTCAAGCGGATAATTAAAAAAAAACAAAAAACTGGTTATCAGAAAGTTATAGATTAAAAACTGCAACTTGGGTTAAGAATTCTATGATTTCACAAGGATGCCCGGTTTTCTGAACAGTTTCTTACATTTTCAGGATATATTTTTTTACTTATTTATTTTATCGGTCGAATTCAAAAAATAATTTCAACTGAATACATTAGTAATAAGAGAATGCGTTGTATATTTACCCGCAATTACTCAGGTTCAGAATATCAGTGTGATTTTTCAACCAGAAATATGTCTGCTGATTTTGTATTATTTCTTATCTGACTAATTCTCTGGAATAACGAAAGAGGTTCATCTTATTAACTTGTTTTTTAACTATTAAAGCAATAAACCCTGAGATAAAAGAAGTGCTTCTGAATATATTCAATTTTATGCTGAAATATTATTTTTTCGTTTTTTTTCTGTTTTTTTGCAGGACACTCTCAGCACAATCTCCTTTAGAGGAAAAGAAAATTTTCCCGAAAGTACTTTCCTTAAAAATACTGCCTGATAAAAACTACAAATTCGGACAGATTATGAGTGACAGCAGCTTAAACGCTCAATTTACTGAAGATTCCGTGCTTTATAAAACCCCGGGCACTCTCAGTTACTGGGCAAAAGTAACCATTGAAAATTATTCAGTCCATAAACAGATTTATTATGCAAGGGTATTTCCAATGATGGACTTTACTCTTTATAATTATGAAGCCGATGCAGGTAAATGGGATAGTATCCGGGGCGGTTTATCCGGCTCTTTAGGAATAAGAAGACATAACATTGTTCCTTGTACTTTACAAACAAAACAAACAAATGTAATATATATACATTTCAATGTTTCTTCGATAGCATCCTATCCTTATTCCTGCAGAGTAGATATTTCGCTGGAAAAAGCCGAAGAATATGCAGCAAAAGAGCAGTTATACCTAATATTATGGATTGCTACCTTAGCGGTAATGTTTACCTTTCTCCTTTACAATGCCTACATTTATTTCATATTCAAAGATGTTACTTATTTGCATTATTTAGTCATCGTGACCGGGGGAATCATTTATATTACTGGAATAAATAAGTTTTACAATCTACTTTTTCCCTTTAGAATCTTTAATGTAGAAATGACTTCTAATGGGGTTATTTACTTTTTTGACGCAAACTCAGGGTTTGTTCAACTTGGTATTTTCCTAGTAATCACAGGCTTTATCCAACTGACACGCAGTTATTTACAAACAGGCACGCAACTTCCTTTATGGGATAAAATCCTGCTCTGTGTCAACTGGATATTTGTTTCTTTTTTTGGCCTGTCCACAATTCTTACCCTTAGCCGCATTTTTTACACTGACAATTTTATTGCCCGATTCGAAAATCTCAGTTTAATCTGCATTATTTTGTTAATACTGTTTATTGGTATTTTATCTTACCGAAAGCAGTTTAAGCCTGCAAAATACTTTTTACTGGCAAACAGTTTGCCTTTATTGATGATAATTGTATTGGCAGGATATTTTGCCATATATCGTTTTTATGGAAAAAACGTAATGTTTTTACCTAATTTAGCCATTATTACCCAAACACTTACCTTTGCTGTAGCTCTTGTGGCACGGATTAATCTGCTTAAGGAAGAATTGAATGAAAAAGAAATGGAGGCGCAAAACCTGAAAAACGAAAAAGAGCACCTCGAGCTGCAGTCCAGATTAATCAAAATCGAAAATGAATACTTTCATACAGAAATGCAACTGGCAAAAGAACAAACTGAAAAATTACAGGAGAAATTAGCCTTTAATCAGCGTGAACTCACTTCGGTTACTTTACATATTCATCAAAAAAACGAGTTGCTTTCCAGTCTTCAAACACAGCTTGGAAAACTACCCAAGACATCCCTGCATGAATCTTCCCTTAAACTGATTCAAAACACCATTCAGAATAATCTATATCTGGAAGCTGACTGGGAAAGATTTCGATTACATTTTGAGCAGGTTCACCCTAACTTTTTCAAAAATCTATCCGAAAAACATCCAAATTTAACCAACCACGAAATTCGTCTGTCTGCTTATCTTCATCTCAAATTGTCAACCAAAGAAATTGCTTCATTGCTTAATATCGCACCAGCAAGTGTACTGACAGCCAAAATGCGTCTGAATAAAAAGTTGAACATAAGTGAAGAAAAAGAGTAGTCCCTCCTGTCTGTATTCCTGCCTTATTTTGCGATTCGCTACCCTAAATTCACATCCTCACAGATATTGAGTTTATCTCATTTTTTATTTTACAAAATAGATTAATAAAAAATACCCGTTCATTATCAACAATTTAAAAACTTGTCTATAATTTGTATATACCTGTTTTTTGCAATTGTGCCAGGTATATTTATACCTTTGGGTGTTGAATTTAATCAGGAGAAACTTATCCTTTTTTAATTAATAATATATTTTCATTTTTTCACATTCTATCATCTTTAAAGTTATGACGACGAAATCTTCCATTTTTCTTTCATCAGTTTTGTTGTGGGCAACAGCGGCATTTAGCCAATCGCCCATTACTATTAACGCTGTAGATATGCCCGTTCCTGTGGCAAGCTACAATGTAAACGAGATAACGAATTCTCTCCCCCCTCAGCCAGTATTGGGGAATAATCAAAACTGGGATTATTCAGGTTATGCCGGAACTTCCCCAAGTACTGTAGATTATCCTGCTGAAACCGATCCGTTTTTCAGTAATGCGGGAGTTGACATTTATTTTACCGGACTAAAAGAACTCAACACCAATAGCGGGTACGATATTGCTCACGAAATTGATTTCAACACCAGTAAGATTGAATACAAAGGATTATATATTTTCCCACAAGCGCTTAGCTTGCAGGCATTTACCGGAAATCCAAATGATGAAATCGTTTTTGCAGAGCAGAAAATCATTTTCCCTGAAAGCCGTACAACAATTCAGTTTCCTTTTACAGCAAACGATTCCTGGAATACTACAACAAGCCGGATTTCAGTCAATTTTAATCTTAGTGTAGCAAGTGCAGGATTAAACGCTGCACCCGGGCAACACGTATTTCGTTATACCGAAAAAGACAGTGTAGCAGGCTGGGGAAAACTGAGGGTTTATACGGCAAGTGGTGCAAGTTCTCCGTATGATGTCTTACTGGTAAAAGTGGAATCCTATTCAATTGATAGCTTATATCTGGGAGGCTCCCCTGCCCCGGCTACCCTGTTAAATGCTTTTGGGATTACACAAGGACAAAAAAATGATAGCCGTCATGCCTACAATTTTTACCGTAAAGGCTCATGGCTATATCTTATGCGTAGATTTTACGGAACGGATAATACCTACACAAATCTTACAGGCTCCTGGGTTTCCACTGATAATATTTCGGTAAATATGGATGAAACACACACTTACAGTACCCTTTTATATCCCAATCCAGCCAACAGCAATGAATTAAATATCCAGATTCTGGGTAAAGGTACCCCCTGTGAGCAGTACAAAGTGATTGACATGATGGGCAGAATCGTACAAACAGGGCAACCTTCTTCTATAAGCCTGAATGACCTGAAAGTACATTTAAATGAAAATCTGGTGAATGGCACTTATTTTCTGCAAATTACAGACAATGAAAATCAATCCGTTTTAATGGAAAAGTTTGAACTATCAAGATAATCTTAATCAAGATACCAAAGGAGGCGAAAGGCACCATTGAAAAGAGAACGTTCTAAAAGCCATTTGCCGGAAGACATTATAACCACCCCTTATCTGAAAATATCCTGTAAATCAATTGCCTTGGGTTAAACCTTTGGCAATTGATTTACAGTGATTTAGAAGAATAAAAAGACTGCTGTCTTTCAGATATCCATTTCCTTGATTGATCCAGACTTTATATTTGAAAATTAACGAACACCTTTTCTATAATCTCACAGCAGTCATTCATCTGCGCTTCGGTCATCACCAAAGGTGGAGCAAAACGAATAATGTTTCCGTGAGTGGGTTTTGCGAGCAATCCATTTTCTGCCAGAAGCATACATAAATCCCAGCCCATACTGCCTTCTTCTGAATCATTGAGCACAACGGCGTTCAAAAGTCCTTTTCCTCTTACATGGGTAATCAAATCCGGCCTTTTTTCCTGAAGTGAAGTCATCCGGGCACGGAAAATCTCTCCCAGGCGGGCAGCGTTTTCAGCCAGATTTTCATCCTTAATGACAGTAAGTGCGGCTACAGCAACTGCACAGGCGAGCGGGTTTCCCCCATAGGTAGAACCATGCTGACCGGGTTTAATCACAAGCATTACCTCATCATCAGCAAGCACGGCAGACACCGGCAAAACCCCTCCGGATAGTGCTTTTCCCAGAATGAGTACATCCGGTCTTACTCCTTCGTGATCCGAAGCGAGCAACTTACCCGTGCGGGCAATACCAGTTTGCACTTCATCTATCATAAATAATACATTGTATTTTTTACAAAGCAACTCTACAGCTTTCAGGTATCCTGCCGGGGGAATCATAACACCTGCTTCACCCTGAATGGGCTCAATCCATACAGAACATACATTCGGGTTCTGAATCGCTTTTTCCATTGCTTCCAGATTCCCATACTCCAGAATTTCAAATCCGGGCAGAAAAGGGCCGAAGTTGGTAGTGGAAGAGGGGTCAGTAGAAGCAGAAATAATCCCGAGTGTTCTTCCGTGGAAGTTCCCTCCCACCGCAAGTATCACGGCCTGATTTGCAGGAATTTTTTTCTTTTCGTATCCCCATTTTCTTGCCAGTTTTAAAGCAGACTCGTTGGCTTCGGCGCCCGAGTTCATCATCAAAACTTTGTCATAACCAAAAAATTCTGCGATAAACTTCTCGGTTTCCCCCAATCTGTTATTATAAAATGCTCTGGAAGTGAGTGTAAGTGTCTGAGCCTGATCTATAAGGGCCTGAATAATTTTGGGATGGCAATGCCCCTGATTCACCGCACTGTAAGCAGAGAGAAAGTCATAATACTTTACGCCTTCTGGGCTATAGAGAAATACCCCTTCTCCTTTTGCGAGTACCACCGGAATCGGATGATAATTATGAGCACCGTACTGATCTTCGAGTGCAATTGCCTCTGCTGAGCTTATAAAATGTTCTAAAACCATAATAATGTGAATTTTACTGCAAAAGTACAAAAAATCAGGAAATAAATTCAAAAAATTGCAATAGTTTTTTGGGCAATGCTTTTTTTGTCTTAATTTTGTGCCGGATTTTACCGTCATCTGAAAATTAAATCCCAAAAATATTAAAACATAAAAATGGCAAGATTTGAATTAGTAATGCCTAAAATGGGCGAAAGTATTATCGAAGCGACAATTTTAAAATGGAGCAAAAAAGTCGGGGATTCTATCGATGCTGAAGAATCTGTTCTGGAAATTCAGACCGACAAAGTAGATTCTGAAGTACCTTCTCCTGTTGGTGGTATATTAATGCAAATGTTATTTAAAGAAGGAGATGTGGTTCCGGTTGGGCAGGCAATTGCAATCATCGAAACCGAAGCCGCTTCCAATGGTGTGACCCCCGCTGTTTCTGCCCCTCAGGTGCAGGCACCCGTACTGGAACCTGTTACAGCGGAAGTACCTTATGTTCCGGTGAATCAACCGGCTGTCCTTCATGAAAATGTCGTTTCCAACGGAGCCGGCAAATTCTATTCTCCCCTGGTATTAAATATCGCAAGAGAAGAAAATATCTCCATGACCGAACTGGAAAAAATCCCCGGAACCGGAAGAGAAGGAAGAGTAACCAAAAAAGATATTCTGGAGTATGTAACTTCCAGAGAGCAAAAAACAGCTGAACCTGTAGTACAAACTCCTGCCGCTCCTGTCGTTGTAAAAACGGAAGTTGCAGCACCAGTGGCAGAAAAACCGGTTTCAGCACCTGCCCCGCTGAATTACGGGGTTCAGGAAAAGAAATTTACCCATACCGGGAATTTCGAAATCATGGAAATGGACCGTATGCGTAAGATTACAGCTGAAAATATGGTTTATTCCAAGCATATCTCTCCCCATGTAACTTCTTTTGTAGAAGCAGATGTAACGAATATCGTACTCTGGAGAAATAAAGTAAAAACCCAGTTTGAGAAGCAATATGGCGAAAAACTGACTTTTACCCCTATTTTTATCATGGCAATCGCCAAAGCTATCCGCGAACTACCGATGGTAAATATTTCCGTGGAAGGGGATAAAATCATTGTAAAAAAAGACATTAATATCGGCGTAGCTGCTGCATTACCGGACGATAACCTGATAGTACCCGTCATCAAAAATGCAGACAGACTGAATATCGTAGGATTGGCGGCAGCAGTGAATGACCTTGCAGGACGTGCCCGTCTTCGTAAGCTTAAACCCGAAGAACTTGAAGGCGGAACCTATACGATAACCAATGTGGGTACCTTCGGAAATGTCATGGGAACTCCGATTATCATGCAGCCTCAGGTAGCAATTCTGGCAACGGGCGCAATTCGCAAACTGCCTGCTGTAGTGGAAACTGAAACGGGTGACGTAATCGCTATCCGTCATAAAATGTTCCTTTCCCATTCTTATGACCACAGAGTAGTCAATGGTGCACTTGGCGGAAGGTTTATCCGTAAAGTAGCAGATATTCTCGAGGCCTGGGATTTAAATACTCCTATCTGATTCAAAAAATAATAATATCAAAAGTCAATCTGGCAACGGATTGGCTTTTTTTGCGTTTATTAAAGCATCAAAGAAAAACCAAATATGTAGTTTAGCGTTTTTTCTTGATAATTTTAAGTTTAGTAATTACCTTTGTACAAAATTATTAATCTGGTTTTAATCAATATTAATTTAACTTTCATTTAATTATTCATTTTATCTATCATGAAGAGAATTTTATCAGTTTTGTTGTTGATGTGTTCTTTTAGCGCATTTGCACAGAATATCCCTCAGGATACCCCTGATGATTTTGGATATGTCTGGAGAAATAATACAAATGCCAATGGCCCTACTTACGACTGGGTGGATATCACCGCAGTAGGAACAGAGGTAAGCGGACTTGCAGACGACAATTTTGTCGGCCCGGTTGATATGGGAATGACCTTCAAGTTTTACTGGAATACTTTTGATAAGATTTATATTGGCTCCAACGGTTATATTGCTTTTTCCGGAGTGAATATTGCTTCCCAGACTAACGGATTTCCTACCTGCCCTACCTCTGACAATAACGATGGTATTATTGCAGGAATGTTATGTGACCTTGCTTTCGGATATGCTGGCTCAGTAGCCCGTTGCTTTACCTATCACGATGTGACCAATAACCGTTTTATTGTGACTTTTGATAAAGTACCATTCTGGACAAATAATGCTCAGAATTATGACGGGGAAAATACTTTCCAGTTTATTCTTGATGCAGATGACAACTCTATCACCATCAATTATGCAGATCAGCAAGGCGTATGGAACTCAGGATATGACGGAGTAGCCAATCCTTTGGTAGTAGGTATTGAAAATGCAACTGGTGCTTACGGATTGAATGTCTCTAATAACGTATATCCAGACTCCGCTTCTTCTATCCGTGTTTATTATCCTACCGTTCCTTTGATTGATGTAACGGATGCAGGTCCTGCTTCTGTTCAGAATCCTAAAAATGGGGGATTTTTTGCTAAGCCCGGCGTTCCAATCGCTTTGGGAACAGAAATTTCCAATAGTGGTAATGTAGATATCCCCGGCCAGATTCTTGTAAATGCAAGTGTGAAAGATGAGGCTAACCTTAGCGTATATAGCGGTTCAAGCGTTATTACCGGCCTGACCTCCAATTCAGTACAACCAGTATTTTTCGCACCTGACTTTACGCCATCCGCTGCAGGCTCATACAAATTTGAAGTAACCTCCAACGTATTGCCTTCCGGTGATATGAACTCAGCAAATGACAAAAAAGAAGTGGAACTCGTAGCAATTGACACAACCGCTGCGGGAGAGGAAATTTATAGTTATGTAACTTACAATAACCCTAACTCAGGCGTTTCATGGTCAGGTGGTTCCGGAAACAGCGGAGGCGGTATTTATATCAAGCCTTATGCTTATCCTACTATCATCAAAGCAATTGAAATCCTGGTATTGCCTACTCAGGGAAATGCAACGTATGACCCACCTTCCGGTGCAATGGTTTATCACCTCGATGTATATGCAGATGACGGCCCCAATGGTTCTGTAGGTCAGCCTTTGGCTAATATGGATATTGACGGTGCTACAGTAGATATGTCTAACGCCACAAATGGTCTGGTATGGAATCGTCATGATATTCCGGATCCTATCATCGTAACTCAGGGCGGTGTATATGTAGGCTGGATTCAGAATGATGACAAAGTAGTGCTCGCGGCTGAAGACACATTCCTTATCTCCAGAAGAACATACGAAATTCTGAATAATGCATGGGCTCCTTACAGAGACCTGGAAAACACAGATTTCTATATCCGTATTGTTACTGAAAAAACCACCAGTACTGCAATAACTCCCGGTAGCGGAATCAATACGCTTTCTGTATTCCCGAATCCTTCTACAGGAGCATTTACTGTAAATGCAGCTTTTGCACAGTCTTCTGACGCAATGATTAAGGTATCAGACATGACCGGCAGAAAAGTACATTTCGAAGTGCTGAATCAGGTAAGTGAGATTAACCGCTCACTAAACCTTAGTCATCTTACCAAAGGAGTATATATCCTTGAAGTATCGAATGATAAAGGCAAGGCCACTGAAAAAATCATTATTGAATAATATCAATATCAGTGAATATAAAAAAGAGGAGTATCGTCCTGATGCTCCTCTTTTTTTATTTTTATAGACAAAGACTGTATAGAAAAACGATGCTCTTTTACTGAAAGTCCGGATATTAATGGCTCTTTGGGCTTTTAAATCTCCTTTAATGAAACAAAAGTATAATTTATCCGTAAGGAATAAGTGGGAGAAGTTTAATTTTTATTAAATTGCGAAACTTTTTCTTAAAAATGGCTTATTTTGTATTTATAGTATAATTTTTGATAGATAAATATAGTTGAATATAAGGTTCTGAATTTACTTATCTTATCTTTTTATTTTTAAATGAAATTAATTTTCTTAAATCATGAAATCAATTCGTAAGTTATTATTTCTATTGCTGGCGGGAAGTTTGTCTGGTTTGTTTGCCCAAAACCTGGTGAATATTAAACTGGGAGGCGAACAAAGAGACGTAGCAAGAGGAGCGGTTCAGACTCCCCTCGGTGATTATGTAGTAGCCGGATACAGTTTCTCCAATCCTAACGGAGGAGGTAAGGCTGACATTGTAGTAACCCGGGTTGATAAAAATGGAAAAAAAGTCTGGGAAAATTATTTTGGCGGAAGAAATCATGATATGGCAAGTGATATCATCATGGCAAAAGACGGAAAGTTTGTCATTGCCGGGTTTACTTCTGAATCCTCCTCCGACAATAAAACGGTCTCCACAAAAGGATGGATTATTTGTCTTAATCCAAAAGGACAAATCGAATGGCAATATACTTCCTACGGTGACAAAGCCGAAAGGGTAAACAGCGTAGCCCAGGCAGCCGACGGTGGCTTCTACTTTTCGGGTCTTACACAAAGCCGTACCAAAGGAAAAGAAGATATGTGGGTGGGAAAACTCGACCAAACCGGAAAACTCAGATGGGAAAAAAGGTTTGGGGGTGCACTGGAAGATAAAGGAAACGGAGTGAGTGCTTCCAAATACGGAGGATGTATCGCTGTAGGTTCTACCAAATCCGAAGGAGCCGGAGAATCTGATATGATGGTAGCAAGAATAGGGGAAGACGGTACTATGCTTTGGTATAAGGTTATGGGAGGAATTGATAAGGATGAAGCCATGTCTGTAGCAGAAACGCCGGACGGAAAAATTGTTGTGAGTGGATGGACAAACTCCAAAGGGTTTGGGAAATCGGACGCTGAACTGATTTTCATGAATAAAGATGGCTCCGTTGTCTGGGATAAAACCTTTGGGAAAGCAGGAAATGACGCGTTTTCTTCTGTAATCAACACTCCTGACGGAAACCTGATTATGAGTGGATATACAACTCCGCTTTCCGCAAGCGAAAGTAATCTCTGGGTTGTAAAAACGGACCATAAAGGAAATGTTTTCTGGGATAAATCCAGCTCAAGTGATAAAGAAGAATTTGCTTATTCGATTCAGCCTCTGAGAGAAGGCGGTTATTTACTGTCCGGTTTTACCAATAATGAAACTGCCGGCGAATCCGATATGTGGCTGATTACCATGAGCAATCTGGGAGTTTACAAAGCAAATGTACCCTCCATTGATATTGCCCATAATAATAAACCCGGCAAACCTCAGACTCAGCCACAGCCTCCCAAAAAGGAAAACAAACCTACCAAACCTTCTGAAATGGAAAACTGGATGAAACCCAATCTTTATATTTTAGCCGTTGGAGTTTCTGAGTACAGCGACAGTAAGTATAACCTTACCTTTGCACATACAGACGCAGATTCTGTTGCAGATATGTTTGCTACCATGAAAGGGAAACTTTTTAATAAAGTAGAAGTAAAAAAACTCCTGAATAAAGACGCAACCCTCGTCAATATCAAAACCGCAATTACCTGGTTAGAAGAACAAACAACTCAAAAAGACCTGATTGTGATGTTTTTCTCCTCTCATGGAGCTTTGGACAATAAAGGTAATCTTTATATTCTTCCTTATGACTTCAACGCTATCAGCTTATTTGCTACTGCACTGAATATCAAGGATATTACCAATGGAATCAACGGTACCCCCTGTAAAAAAATGATATTCATGGATGCTTGTCACAGTGGAGAAGCAGGACTGGACTTATTAGAGTTCGCTTCTGTAAAAGACGCAAGCATGGATGGAATTGTAAAAGAAATCGCAGAAGCAGAGCCCGGTATCACAATTATGACTTCTTCTACCGGTAAAGAATATTCCTATGAGAAAAACTCCTGGGGACACGGTGCTTTTACCAAGGCAATCCTCGAAGGCTTAAACGGAAAAGCGGATTTCAATAAAGATAAAGTGATTTACTTCACTGAACTGAATCTTTATGTGGCAGACAGAGTAAAAGAACTTACCGGAGGAAAACAACATCCTTATACTCCGATTAATCTTTTCGGAAATATACCGATTTTCACCCTCAAGCCATGAAAACCCGGTGCGCTTAGGCGATCTTTAAGAAAGTATAGTAAAGGAAAAATATAATCATCCTGAGAAACATTCCGGAAATCAACCTCCGGAATGTTTTTTTTGTAAGACTACTTTTTTTCTTAGTTTTGTACTTCTTAAATAAAACCGGACGAATGCACCATTTTTTTGCCGTATTAAAAAACAAATCACTGGTTTTACTCATCATTGGAATGCTGAGTTTGGTCATGCATTTCAGAATATTTTCGCTGGACCTGATTGGAATCCATGTTTGGAGACAGACTCAGACCCAGACCACTATACGCAATTTTTATACTGAGGACTTTCATATTCTGAATCCAAAAGTAAATGAAAAAGCCGATACCGACAGAATATTCAGAATGGAATTTCCGGTTATGCAATGGGTTTTTGCAGGTTTTTACAAACTTTTGGGGACAGAAAGTATCACCCTAAGCAGAATTCTTACCTTTATTATCGGGCTTTTCAGTATTGCGGGTATTTATACGCTGCTTGAAACTTTATTCCGAAGCCGGGAAACTGCCGGTGCTGGTGCGTGGGCATTCTCTTTCTCTCCTGTTTTCTACTATTATACCGTAAACCCGCTGCCGGATAATCTGGCTTTATGTATGGGAATATGGAGTTTATCCTGTTTTCTCCGGTGGTCTCATCAGTCACGCCAACGCGATTTGATTCTCAGCATTATTTTCCTGAGTATTGCCACACTTGCCAAATTACCCTTTATCATTTACGGAGGAGTTGTAGCAGGTCATTTTCTGTCTAAATTTTATAAAGAAAAAAAAACGGATTTCCGGAGGTTTTTTACCACTTTGGGGTTATACATTCTTCTGCTTCTGCCTGCGATACTCTGGTATGCAGTTGTCATTCCGCAATGGCAAAACGGAGTAATCAAGGGGATTGCGGATTCCCATGAAAGTTATACCGTGCTGTTGGATATCCTCTGGACAAATCTCATATCTGTATTACCGGAGTTGCTGCTGAATTATGCTTCGGTTCCTTTTTTTGTGATTGCTGTTTATCAATTGTTTTCCCAAAAAAAATACCTGCACAATGATTTTCCTGCACTTGGTGCCGGGCTTCTGCTTGTGGTAGCCTACTTTCTGTATGAATTGAATATGATAGCAAAAGTACATGATTATTATCTGTTTCCTTTTCTACCGTTCCTGTTTATACTGGTGAGTTCAGGCATTCAGTCATTGTTGAAACATCCGGCTTCCGGTGCCCGGCATTTTGCATTATTTGCCCTGTTCCTCCTTCCTTTCACTGCTTATCTGAGAATCAACAGCCGGTGGAATGAACAAAAGCCGGGCTTTAACCCGGTGTATTACACCCACAAAACAGAACTGCGCAAACTGATAAAACCGGATGAGCTTTGCGTTGCAGGAAAAGATGTATCTCACTATATTCTACTCTATTATTTAGACCGCAAAGGATGGGTTTTTGAAGAAGACACGCTGAGAGCTGCTTTTTTACAGGAAAAAATTCATCAGGGTGCCAAATATCTGTTTACGGATGTAGTTTCGGAAAATACCCCTGAGATGAATCTGCTTCTGAGTGAAAAAATCTATGAGAATGAAACGCTTAAGGTTTACCGTTTAAAAGACAAGGCAATTTCGCCCTGAAAACCCTTTTTTTAAAACTTTTCTTTTTATAATTCCGACAAATCTACTATCTTTGTAATAAAAAACATGAATACTTTTCCACTTCCATTTCAATTGAGTAGCTTTTGGGTAATACTATTTATAATGTTTATCTCCCCTTCTGCTTCGGCTGCTTCATATAATCAGGGGCAACTTCCGCATTCTGTATCACATAAATCAAACCCGGCTTCAAATCCCGTTAGTAAGGACTTGCTGTCTTTTGTAAAACCTAAAGATGGATTTTATTTATTGATAGGGTTTGGCATTATTTCTTTTACCCTGACAGCAATAACCTTACTGGCACTGAAAATTGCAGGTGTCATTACAGCTATCAGCTGGGTTTGGGTATTGTCTCCCTTATGGATATTGGGCAGCCTGGTAATTCTGGCATTCACCCTCGCTCTTTTTATGGGCAAAAAAATAAAAGCCAACGCCTGAGCCTTATAAAATAGTATTCACAATAAAGTCTGATTTTTCCGGATAATCCGTAGTAAAATGGAGTCCTCTGCTTTCTTTACGCAGGCTTGCCGATTTTACAATCAGATAAGCAATCGTTATGATATTCCTGAGTTCACATAATTCCGGAGAGACTTTGGTTTTCTGATAGAATGCTTCTGTTTCATGATGTATCAGTTCTATTCTTCTTGCGGCTCTTTCCAGACGGAGATTGCTTCTCACAATACCTACATAGTTACTCATAATACTTTGAATTTCCTTGAGATTATGACCAATCAGAATCCATTCTTCTGTTCGGGAAGTACCACTGTCGTTCCAGTCAGGAATTCGCTCATTGTAGCTGAATGAATCAATGACTGAGTTTGTAGCAGTAAAAATCTGATGAGCATAGACAATCCCTTCAAGGAGGGAGTTGGAGGCGAGGCGGTTGGCACCATGAAGCCCGCTACAGGTACATTCACCGGCAGCATAAAGGCGGTTAATGGAACTTTTACCGTTAGTGTCCACCATAATTCCTCCGCACATATAGTGAGAAGCCGGAACTACGGGAATCATATCTTTAGTAATATCAATGCCTTTATTCAAACAATACTCATAAATATTGGGAAACTCATGTTTAAGCTCTTCCGCGGGAATATGCGTAGCATCCAGATAAACATGAGGCATCCCGGAAATTTTCATTTCATTGTCTATCGCCCTTGCGACAATATCCCTTGGGGCAAGACTGAGGCGGCTGTCATATTTATGCATGAACTCCTTTTTATAATATGCATCCTTGAGGATAGCGCCGTGACCTCTCAGGGCTTCGGTAATGAGAAATGCGGGTCTTGTCCCGGTAGGGTCATAAAGGGAAGTCGGATGAAACTGATTAAACTCCATATTGGCCACTCTCCCCTTTGCTCTGTACACCATCGCAATCCCATCCCCGGTAGCCACAGGCGGATTTGTCGTGGCAACATATGCATTTCCCCCGCCGCCTGTGCATAAAACCGTGATTTTAGAAAGAATGGTAACGACTTTTCCGTTATGGATATCCAGTGCATATACACCGAAACACTCTACCCCCGGTGTTCCCCGGTTAATATAGGTTCCCAGATGGTGCTGGGTAAGAATATCGATTGCAAAGTATTGTTCCGTTATTGTTATATTGGGATGATTCTGCGCCTTTTCTGTCAAAGCCCGCTGAATCTCCTTTCCGGTAGCGTCCTTTGAATGTAAAATCCGGTGGTGAGAGTGTCCTCCCTCCTTTGCCAGGTCAATTTCTCCTTTTTCATTGGTATCAAAATGAGTACCCCAATCCATCAGTTCCCGAATACGGTCAGGCGCACTTTCTACTACCATTCTCACCACCGCTTCATCACATAATCCATCTCCTGCAATCAGGGTGTCGTGAATATGATTTCCGACATTATCTTCCGGAGAAAATACGCCGGCAATTCCACCCTGAGCCCAGTTGGTATTGGTATCCCCTACTGCTGCTTTAGTGATAATCAACACTTTGTGTTTTTCAGCTGCTTTTAGTGCAAAGGACAAGCCTGCTATTCCACTTCCAATCACCAGATAATCCGTAAATATTTGCGTACTCATGTTTATAAATATTAATATCCGGGCACCCTTTTGCTCTGAACAAGGAAACCCCGTAAACAATATGCAAAGATAAGGGATAAACCTTAAATAAAAATATTTATTTCACTAAGAGCACCCAGCCTTTCATTACTTTGGATTCGTTTCCGGCAAGTTTTTGCTCTTCGTATTCAATTACATAATAATAAACGCCAAACGACATTTCTTTTCCATTGCTGTCCATTCTGCCGTCCCAAAGATTTTGAATATCATTTTCACTTTGATGAATCAGGACGCCCCACCGGTCATAGATTCCGATTTTTTTCAGCACTACCGCCCGGGAAATTATGGGTTGAAAAATATCATGCATTCCATCATTGTTGGGACTGAATACATTAGGCAAAGAAAACTCAGGGCAATAATCAATACATACAGGAGACGACAAAGCGGAAGTATTCCCATATACATTCGTTGCACTGATAGCATAGCAACCGGCATAATAACTCTGATTGTTTCCGTAATCGAGGGTAAAGGTAGTATCATTGAGGAAGTTATAGGGCAATGTCTGTACCGGGACATAGGGCCCGCTGAAACTCGTGGCATAATGTAACTGAAGCTGTACTGTCAAATCATCACATGAACCCTGTTGTTTTTCAATGTGTATCGTATGCTGATAGCTATAACAATTTCCTGAAACTGTGGCTATTGGATTGCAGGGAGGCGTATTTTCTCTCGGATAAGCGCAATCCTGATTGGAGTCATTGATTAAAACCGGTTTTATTCCGGCCACATTATGACTTCCTTCTGAACGGATAAAATAGCAGTATCTTGTATCAGGATTTAAGCCCACGTCCTGATAGTGATATTCCTCTGTTCCTGTAGCCACAATCGTAGCAATCAGGGTAACTGCCCCTCCGTTCCCGCTTCTGTAAATACTGTACTCCGTATTCACCCAGGCTGGATTAACCTTCCAGGTGAGGTCTGTCACACCCGCATCGGCCTGAACCGATAAATAGATAGAAGAGCTGGTTTTTTTGAGCGGACTCCCCGTTGGAATAACCATGCCTTTACTGTCTAACAATTCTACTTTGTAATTATATCCGCGGATTTCGGTATTCAGGTTTATATCGGTAAAAGTAGTGTCATTCAACCCGAAAGTACCCACCGGAATCACCGGATACTGATTATTATTGGCACGGTAAAGCTGATAATTATAGGGTGGAGTAAAGAACGGGTCTATTGTATCCGGTTTTGACCATGAAAGAAAGATACTTCCATTTACTTCGTCCGTAGCGATAACACTATTATTGGTAATATAAAGGGTGTCAGTCAGGAAAGAAATACACACCAGATTGGAAGCGCAACTTTCCAGATCCGGATTAAAGGCAGGACCGTACATCGCTGTTACCAGATAACAGATTTTATCGGAGAAAAGTATATTCGGATTATTGAGCGAATCTACAAAAGAAGTATTTGCCCAGCCTGATATATAAGTCAGTTTCTGAAATCCTGCCATTGCCGGGGATTGATCGCAACATACTGTATCCTGAGAGAAGATGCTTTCCCCCAGTCTCCTGTACACATTATAGCCAATCGCATTGCTGCATTCGGTTGGATTCCAGTTTAGCTGAACGGTGTGATTGGATTTAGTGACTGTCAGTTGAGTGGGAGCAGGCGGAATAACGTGAATAGAAACCGCTTTATTGGCGGTAAGCATCGCATTGCCTGCACTTCCGATATAAGAAAGGTTATCATGTGCAAAGAAATCTACCTGATAGGGAGTTTTCCGGATATTATCACATAAAGTGACCCAAATTACTTCCCCTTTTATCGTATCATTTTTTAAGCCTACAGGAAGTATTACTCCTCCGGGTGGATTGGAAAGTGCAATCACAGCGGGATTATTTACTGCAAAAGGGCCGTTATTTCCAATACTTGCGTTGTTGAGGGCAAGATAAACACTGTCATTCTCATTAGGGTCCCAGGCCATAAATGCAAAGCGCAGAGTATCATTGGCATGAACACAGGTATCGGTAATCGTTTCGATAACGGGCGGGTCATTATTACAGTTTTTTACAATGATTACCATATCTCTCATTACTTTCCCCAACAGTACACCGTTTCTGTATTCTTCCACTACAAAGGCAAAGTTAAAAACGCCTATCATTTGCGGTGTATTCCAGGTAACGATTCCAGTAAGGGGATTTATATCAAAGGAACTTGCGCCAAAATCAGAAGCGTCCGGAAACTGATATCCTGTAGCAGGAATGGGATTGTAGGGTCCGTTATCGGAATCATATTGCTGGGAAGGCACAAGACTATATACGAGAGAATCGCCGTCTGCGTCAAATCCGCCGGGATTGTGGGTCCATAGTTTACCCTTACAGGCTTCATCCAAAGGGCGATTCAGCAAAACCGGGGTATTATTTATACCAATCAGCGGATTGGTAATGAAAAGCTCTGTTTCAATATAAAAATTCACATCTCCGGGATTAGATATATTGGCAATATCTGCCCTTCGGGTAGGGTCAAAATAACGAATCAGAAACCTGCCGGGCCCGGGAAAGGTATATTGCGTGCGATAAATATTTTCTTTAACCGTTTGATATACAGGCACTCCCAGATGGGAATTGGAAAGATTGCAGTTGGGTTGATTGGGAGCAAGCGGACCGTTTTCTCTGGGGATATCCTGAATCTCAGTAATTTTCACACCGGAAGCATTCCATATTTCCAGTGTAGCAGAACATCTGTCCACCTGGGCTGGAGCAGGGTCAGTATAAGTAGTCAGCAATAATTCATACTTATTCGTTCCTGTATATTTACAGGTAATCTGACCTGCAAGATTATGAGAAGCAAAGGTCATATTTATATTTATCAGTACCATTAAGAATGCTACTAACCGGAAAGCAGAATGAAGTAAATTAACCATAATTTCTACAAACTTATAAAGACACAAGAAAGGATAATACACAGAATATTCTTTTCAAAGATAGTTAATTTTTTAATAAAATGAAAATGAATTGTAAAAATTCATGTTTTAATGGTATTTATTTCGCTTTAAGTGGTTATTTTCCGGAATCATTATTTCCGGTTTGAACCTCTTTTTTCTATTCCGCCTGCGGGAGTATTTGCAGTATTGTACAAAGACCGGTTTGCATCCATTCCGGTAGTCAGTAATAATTTCATCAGAAAAAACGTTTCTCTTCTTCTATTCATTTTGAAGACAGAATCAGGAACTTTCTTTAAGCGATAACGTATAGATTTTTATACTAAAAATACTGAATATGGGCAATTTTTTATCTGCTTCCTGGGAAAATCTTGCGATGGTAAACTTTGCTGTTTCTCCTGAAATTTTAACCCCTTACCTTCCCAAAGGCACAGAACTTGACACATGGAACGGGATTCATTATGTAAGTCTTGTAGGCTTTATGTTTACCAACGTCAGGGTGCTGGGTATTCCGGTTCCTTTTCATACGGATTTTGAGGAAGTGAATCTCCGGTTCTATGTAAAAAGAAAAGAAGGGGATATCTGGAAAAGAGGAGTTGTTTTTATTAAGGAGATAGTGCCTAAAACCATGATTTCCTTCGTAGCCAATACCATTTATCACGAGCATTATGTAACCCTTAACATGAATCATCAGTATGCCCGAAACGCTGACGGGAGTTTATTCTGGGAATATGAATGGGAATACGAAGGAGAAGTCAATACCTTTTCCGTTACAACGGAGAATACGCCCGTTTCAATGCCTGAGGGAAGCGAAGCGGAATTTATTACAGAACACTACTGGGGCTATACCCGGGTTTCGGAAACGGAAACAACCGAGTATGAAGTAAAGCATCCGAAATGGGAAGTTTATCCGGTAAAGGAGTATAAAATCCGCTGTCAGCTTTCGAAACTGTATGGAAAACCCTTCCAGGAAATGCTCGAAAAACCTCCGCTTTCCGTATTTCTGGCGAAAGGCTCTCCGATTGAGGTGATGGGGAAAAAGAATCTGGCGTTCGAATAAAAAATCCCTTTCAGGGCTTGGTTCCCAATATCGTACTTCTGTAGGAATAATGATTAATCATGATAAAAAACAGAATGGAAAATGCGAGAATTGCGGAGCCTCCGTAGCTAAAAAAGGGAAGCGGAATCCCGATTACCGGAATAAATCCGATGGTCATCCCTATATTTACCAGTACGTGAAAGAAGAAAATGGAAACGACGCTGTATCCATAAATCCTTGCATACCGGGTTTTGGAATATTCTGCAAGATACCGTATTCTCATAATCAGCAGGAAAAACAATACGATAACAGTTGTTGCTCCCAGCCAACCGCCTTCTTCTCCTACAGTGCAGAAAATAAAGTCAGTAACCTGTTTGGGAACAAATTTATATTTGGTATAATTTCCCTGCAAAAAGCCTTTTCCAATCAATCCGCCTGAGCCGATTGCGATTTTGGATTGAATCACATTATAGCCTGTATCGGTAGGGTCAATCTGTGGATTGAAAAGCACCATAATCCGGTTTTGCTGATGTTTCTGAAGTTTGGATACAATGAAGTTGGTACTGATGGAAAGGATAATTGCCAATAAGAGCGCAACCCCATGAATTATAGCCCATCTTACCCAGTCTTTTTTGCTGTGAATAATATAGAAAACAATCAGGGTAATACCGGTAAGAATAGAAAATGTAATAATCTGATTGTTTACCCCTAAAGTAAGCACGCATACAAAAACAATCAGAAGGCCGGTAAGTGGCACCAGGGGATTCAGTCCTTCTCTGTACAAAACAATAATGAAACTGCCAAAAACCAAAGCGGAGCCGGTATCATTCTGAAACAGGGTAATAAGTGCAGGTAAAATAATAATTCCCAGTGAAACCAATAAATTCCGGGTATTTTCCACCGTGTAATTCAGGGAAGTCATATACTTAGCCAATGCCATTCCCGTAGCAACTTTTGCAAACTCAGAAGGCTGAAGGGAAACCCCTCCAAACTCCAGCCAGCTTGTAGCACCGTACACCTCCTTTCCAATGACAAATACAGACAAAAGCAGAAGAATACTTAGCCCGTAAACGATATAGCTGATGGTTTCCAGAAAGCGGTTATCCAGCGAAAGAATAATGACACCCATGATAAAGGAAGCCCCAATCCACATCAGCTGTTTTCCGTGGTTAGTGCTCCAGAAAGGGAGAGTAGAAGTAGATGAAACGGCAAAGATAGCCATCCAGCCCCCAATTACGAGGAGGACATAGAGAATGATGGAAATCCAGTCGAAGTCAAAAGTTTTGCGGTTCATGATATATTTTTGCTCAAAGAAATCAATGCATAAAGTTTGCGCTTTTTATACGCTGATATTCTACTTTTTTCTTTATAATGGTATCGGTCAGATATTTTTCGATCATCACGCTTGTGAGCGGAGCTGCCCAGGAGCCACCGCTCGCACCTGCATTTTCGATGATACAGGCAATGGCTATTTTGGGGTTTTCTTTCGGGGCAAAACAGACAAAAACGGAGTGATCTCCACCATGCGGATTCTGCACGGTACCGGTTTTGCCACAAATCGTAATATCCGGATTAAAAGCCCTTTTAGCAGTACCTCTTTCCACAACGGCCTCCATTGCGTCAATGACTACACTAAAATTCTCCTTTGCAATTCCGGAGTTGATTACATTGAATTTCAGTGGCGACCAGTTTCGTTTTTCATCTCTAAAAGACTTTACTACGTGGGGTTCAACGTAATATCCGCGATTTGCAATTATAGCGACAAGGTTTGCCATCTGAAGGGGAGTCATCAGTACCTCTCCCTGACCGATAGCATTACTGATAATCGTATTGGCCTGCCAGCGGTTTTTTCCGTACCACCTTTTGGGATTATCATACATTTCCGAAGTAGGAATCTGTCCTGACTTTTCGAAGGGGAGGTCTATATTGAGTTTTTTTCCTAAACCCAGTTTTGACATATAAGTGTACCAGGAATTATAGGCTCCATAGATATCATCCGGATATTTAGGATGATTCATCAGATAATCATAATACACAGCAGCGAAATAGGAGTTACAGGAATACTGAATTGCCCCGCTCAGTCCTCCTGTAGGGCCATGTCCGTGACAGCGGGGTTTTCCTCTGTTTCTCCAGAATCCTCCGCCGCAACCGTAATGAGTAGAAGGCGTAATCACTCCGTCATTCAGGGCAGCAAGTGCCACTGCAAGCTTGAAGATAGAACCCGGAGGATAAGTCGCCATGAGAGGACGATTATAAAGGGGCTTATTGGGGTCATTCTGAAGACTCTTCCAGTTTTTTTTCAAATCACCTCCCGTGAGTAAGGCAGGATCATATCCGGGCGAGCTTACAAATGCGAGAATCTCTCCCGTAGCAGGCTCAATAGCCACGATACTTCCTTTTTTATTCTGCATCATTTCTTCCCCGAGCAACTGAAGTCTTACATCAATGCCAATGAGTGCGTCTTTTCCCGGAATTTCTGTTTCATCAAATTTTCCGTCCATATAACTTCCCACTTCCCGGTTATGTACATCTTTTAGGGTTACGTGTTTTCCCTTTTTGCCAAGAAGCTCCGTTTCATAAAACTTTTCGATACCTGCTTTTCCGACAAGGTCACCGTTTTGATAGAGATTTTCAGGTTTGGCTTTTATTCCCTGCGAATCCACCTCGCTGATATATCCCAGAAAATTGGCTCCTACCGGAAAGAGATAGTTTCGCATATTGTATTCACTGAACGATAGTCCGTAAAAATTCCACATTTGCTCTTCCATCGCATAACGGGTAACAGGAGCTATATTTCTGTAAATAATGGATTCTTTTACCGGAGAATATTTTTTAGCGGCCTTAAGGCTTTTGATTAACTCTTCCTTGGTGATATTGAGTACCTGTTCCAGAAAAGCAGTATCCGGAATGATTAGTTCATTAGGGGTAACCATTAAATCAAACACCGGGCTATTGGTAACAAATACTCCTGTATCTCTGGTAAAAATCGTACCTCTGCTGGGAGTAATGATTTTATTTTTAATTACATTCCGGTTTGCCTGTCCTTCGTAATTTTTATTCACTACCTGAATACCAAACAACCTCATGATGTAAATCATTAAAATACATCCGATAAAGATAGAAATAATATTTCCTCTGATTCGAAGATTGTCCATTCTGAGCGTTAATTACTTTTTATAGAAGGTGACACAAATTAAATAATTAATAAAAAAGCTATAAACTGTACTAGCCACTATCTTCAGTAAAGTATAGCCAAAATTCACAAAACTGAATGCTTCAAGCATAAAGTAAACCGTATTGTACACAAAAATGAGAATCAGCAGATAGGTAAAATACCAGAAAAAATTCTGACTGCTCAATGCAAGGTCTCCGGTTTCCCGCACTCCGGAAGAAATCGTAAACGGGATAATCAGCCTTTTTACGCCTAAAGCAAAAATAATCGCTGAAGCATTAATCCCCAGTGAAACTCCTGCAATATCTACCAGTAATCCCATAAAAAACCCAATCGTAAACTCCACAGGTGCGGGGATATTTACCGGTAGCATAAAAAGAAAAAGAAAGTAGATAAACGGAATGGCAGTATTAAAGAGAATAAGATGGTTTACCAGATATAACTGGAAAAACATGAATAAGAACCCTCCTGCTATCAGTGCAGCTAATTTATTAATCGTTAAATTCATTGCGGTAAATCTAATGTAAGTGAATCTACAACCACTCTGTGTTTGGCTTCCACTATATACAAATCCTGAATTGCGTCAAACTGAGTAGAAAGTGCAACTCTGGCTTTATAGAATCCGCCTTTGATGTCTTTATTGTCCGATAAAACCCCGATAATAAAGCCCTCAGGGAAGACAGAACTGTAACCTGAAGTCACGATTGTGTCTCCTATCCGGATTTCCACTTCCTGAGGAATATACTTTATGTACCCGAACCGGCTGCTGCCTCCCTCCCATTCATACATTCCCACATTTCCTGTTCTGGAATCCTTGGCACTGAGCTTGAAGTTCAGGTTCAGCATACTGAGTGCAAGACTGTAGTCTTTGGTAACCCGAATGACCCTCCCGGCAATCCCTCTTGGAGAAATTACGCCCATTCCTACCTTTACTCCGTCATCGCTGCCCTTATCCATCGTGATATAATTATAGTTCCTTTCGGTGGTATTATTGATTGCCCGGCAGGGAATATAGGTATAAAACTGTTTCTGGATTTTTGAAGTATCAAAGGCAGTGATTTTGTTGGAATCCAGCCTTAATATTCCCTCGGTATAATTCAGCCGGCTTTTCAGGTATTCAATTTTCTGGTGAAGCACAAGGTTCTCTTCTTTCAGAATCTGATTTTCTGTATCGAGGTTAAAATATTTTTTAACGTTTGCTCTCCCTGACTGCATTTTGCGGGAAAGCAAAAGCACATTATCCCCAACTTCATGTCGCTGATGATTATTGTAGTTTATGATAATAATAAAACAGATTAGCTGAAGTATAAACCAATACACCAGATTTCTGTATTCTGTAAGAAATTTTAATATTCTGAACATACTTTAGCGTACTTGCAGGAGCTATTTTAAAATTAATGCACAAAAGTACGATTATTAGTCGTATTCTACCATAAAAAAAATGAAAAACTGATGATAGTTTGGTGTAAAGAATTTCTTTACTATTTTTCCCCTGAGAATAATACAATCAGGATTAAATATTGATAAAAAAATCCTGTACCTGATTTTTCCGTATGCAAAATCCGGAAAATACCCGAAAGTAAACAGAATGGTTTTACACTGCACTTTCGGGTATTCGCTATTTTACCAATCAGGCCGTACAACTACGACATGAGATACTTATAATCATCCAGGTTTTTGAGGGCAATGCCTGTACCTCTCACTACCGCTTTCAGCGGGTCGGCGGCAATATGTACCGGAAGTTTGGTTTTTTCGGCAAGCCTTTTATCCAGTCCTCTCAATAAAGCACCTCCACCGGTAAGGTAAATCCCTCTTTCATAAATATCTGCTGACAATTCAGGAGGAGTATTTTCAAGTGCCTTAAGGATAGCGTCTTCTATTTTCGTAATGGATTTATTGAGTGCATGAGCCACTTCACGATAGGAAATAGAAATCGTCTTGGGGATTCCCGTCATCAAATCTTTTCCTCTGATTTCAATATCTACCGGAGGAGTATCAATTTCGGGTAAAGCTGCACCTACTTCGATCTTGATTCGTTCTGCGCTTCTTTCACCGATGAGCATATTATGCTGCTTACGCATATAGTCAAGGATATCGTCATTAAACTCATCCCCTGCAATACGGATACTCTGATCGGTAACGATACCGGATAAAGCAATCACTGCAATTTCAGTGGTTCCCCCTCCGATATCCACAATCATATTTCCGGTAGGTTCCTTTACATTTAACCCGATTCCTATCGCTGCTGCCATAGGCTCTGCAATCAGATGTACTTCTTTTGCCCCTGCCTGCTCAGCCGAATCCCTTACTGCTCTTCTTTCCACTTCCGTAATTCCGCTTGGAATACAAATCACCATGCGGTAACTCGTAGAGAAAAACTTTTTGGTGGTAGGAATTAATTTTATCATTCCCCGAATCATGTGTTCAGCAACGGTAAAATCTGCAATTACTCCATCCCTGAGCGGACGAACCGTTTTATATTTTTCGTGCGTTTTTTCGTGCATTTGCTGTGCTTCCCAACCAATTGCAATCACTTTTTCTGAAAGTCTGTCAAGTGCTACAATTGAAGGCTGATCCACCACAATCTGGTCATTATACATGATGAGGGTGTTGGCTGTACCCAAATCAATTGCTATGTCTGTTGTTAAAAAATCAAAAAGTCCCATTATTCTCTCGCTACTATATTAAGTTTTTTAAATCGGCCGTAAAATTAGACATTTTCAAGTGAAACAACGTTAAAAAAACAAAAAAAATAAAAAATATTTTTTTTGAAACAGTTAATTTCGTTTTTTCCCTGAAATTCAGAGATAAAGCCACATTTTAATGATTCGTTTTTTTCTTCGTAAAAGAAATTATGCGGGATATGAAAAATACCTTTATTTATATTTTTTAAAATGGTATTAAATTACGGCGGGTTTCGCCCATCAACTCTTTTTATAATTTTAAATAAAAAAACCGGACTTCAGGGAAATCCGGTCTTTGTAAAAAACGGTAATCTATGAAAAGTTCTTAATCTTCCTGATCTTTTGTGTCTGTATAATCCGGAACCTCGGCTTTGGTTTCGGTCTGATTCATGATTCTGCTTTCTTCATTTTGTTTCATAAGGCTCCAGTCGTCGGTTGATGCTGTCTGAATCCACAAATGACCTGACCTTCTGAAAACCTGCACTCCTATACCAAACTCCTCCCATAGTTTCATTTCAAAATTTCCGGTAGGAGTATCTTCACTAAACTCAAATTCTCCTTCTTTTTTCAGGGTGGCGATTGCCGAAAAAAGCGTATTATGAGCAAGTTGCTGTTTGTTTGAACTTAAATCATGTATTTCATGAGACCGGGAGTACATTTCTATTTTCAGATAATGAAAGTACTGATGAAAAGCCTCCTGAATGGTAGAAATTGGTTCGTTTTTTTGAATTATTAACTTCATTTTTTTAATTTTTTAGTATTAATTCTACAAATTTACCCTGATTTAAATTAAAAAAAAATGATTTGAATCAGGTTTTGGTTATTTTTTCTGATTTAAGTGCTGAAGATAAAGAAAACAACTACAAAAGGCCCGCAGAGCGAATTTTCTTTTGAGGGAATCTGTGATTTTATTAATGTTGGTTTCCGCTTGTAATTTTGCCCGTACCAAAATCCGAAATACAGAATCTGAAATTACTTTTTTTACAGAAAAATCAAACCTTTTCAGGAATTTGGGGTAAAAGGCTTAAGAGTAACTTGTAATTAATGAAAGATTTTTTAAAAAAATATATTCCCCGTCATGTGAAGTTCAGAGAGTTATTACCTCAGACGCCTTCACAACCGGAGGAAAACCTGGACTTTAACCGGTATAAATTATCTGCAAAAAAAAGAATCTGGCTTCAATTCGTCAGCATCAGTCACTGGGTTTGCCTTGCGGGTTTTGCGGTTTCTGTATTTTTGGTAAACGGAATGGGATTTAATCCTGAGGATTGGGCTGTTCCTTACAGCGACAAGGTGTTTGACCCGCTCGAGATGCTCAAAATGCTGTGCGTAAGTGGCCTTATTGGTTATGGTACCAATTATATTGCGATTCAGATGCTGTTCAGACCAGTACACAAGCGGCCTGTATGGGGTCAGGGACTGATTCCCGCCCAAAGACAAATTATTATTTTTACCCTTTCCAGAGGGATGCATAAACATGTACTCAACGAGGAACTGATTATCCATAATCTCGAAAAAGCAAAATTCCCGGCAAGACTTGCTGCCATGATTATTGATAGTGGTGAAGGCGTAGTCAGAGATGAGGAACTTAAAAAAGAGGTGAAGTACTGGATTGTCGAAGGTATCCGGGATTATTTCAGTAAAACACACGTTCAAAATGAGATTCTGGCCACCATTGATGAAAAACTGGATGTACACCTTGAAGGAGGATTAAAAAAACTCCTTGTCTCAACCTACCGTAAATACAATGCAAAAGACTATGAATCACTTGTAAAAAAGTTTATTCAGGAAATCCCTGAAATTACGGGCTCTGTGATGGATAAATTCGGTGCGGAAAAAACGGATGAGATTGTGGATTATCTGCATACCCAAAAAGGAGAACTTACCCATTTAATTACGGTTTCCATTGCAGATATACTCACGAGTATTGATATTACCGGATTACTGCGGAAGCAAATGGAGCATTTTGATGATTCCAAATTAGAAAAAATGGTAAGAGAGGCGACCAATGAGCAACTGAAATATATTCAGTATCTGGGAACTCTTCTGGGTTTACTGGGAGGACTCATTATATGGGAGCCCGTTTTTATGCTGATAGTGTATTCCGTCATTTTGGCCACCTTATTTATTCTGGATAAAATACTGTATCAGAGACAAAATCCAAGTCATGGAAAATAAGCCGGAACTATCCATTGTAATGCCCTGCCTGAATGAAATTGAAACGCTGGAAGTGTGCATTAAGAAAGCGCAAAAAGGCCTGGAAAAAAGTCAGGTGAAAGGCGAAATCATTATAGCAGACAACGGGAGTACCGATGGTTCTCAGGCGCTTGCCCTTTCACTTGGAGCAAAGGTCGTACATGTGAAAAAAAAAGGATACGGAAGTGCACTTTTGGGGGGAATCGAAGCGGCACAGGGGAAATATGTACTGATGGGTGATTCAGATGACAGTTATGATTTTTCAGAAATCAGTGCTTTTGTAGCGAAACTCAGGGAGGGCGAAGAGTTGGTTATGGGCAATCGTTTCAAGGGTGGAATCCGCGAAAAGGCAATGCCTTTTCTGAATCGCTATCTGGGAAATCCTGTTTTGAGTTTTGTAGGCAGGCTTTTTTTCAGCAGCCCTGTGGGAGATTTTCATTGCGGAATGCGGGCCTTCTCCAAAGCCGCTTTCCAATCCTGGAACCTTCAGACTTCGGGGATGGAGTTTGCTACGGAAATGGTGGTAAAAGCAACACTTTTGAAAAGTAAAATTACGGAAGTTCCCATATTTTTATACCCTGACGGCAGAAACCGGCCTCCGCACCTGAGAAGATGGAGAGATGGCTGGCGTCACCTTCGGTTCATGTGCCTGTATGCACCTGCCTGGTTATTTCTGTATCCCGGGTTATTTCTGATGGCTTTCGGATTATTCTTTTTTCTGATACTGCTAAAGCAGCCTCTCGACATAGGAGTGGCTGTACTGGATATTACTACGCTTTTATACAGTGCCCTGATATTTCTGGCCGGATTTCAGGCCATTTTGTTTTATTTTAAAACCCGGATATATGCCGGGCAACAAGGCTTCCTCCCCTACTCCCCTACTTTCTTCCGGCTTTTTGATTATTTTACCCTTGAGAGGGGCCTGATTACGGGGGGAATTCTGTGCCTTACCGGGATTGGAGCCTCATTTTTTTCCCTGAATTTCTGGGCGAGTCATAACTTTGGGCAACTGGAAGCCTCCTCTATCATCCGGATTGGAATTATGGCTTTCCTCAGCCTTCTGATGGGGATTCAAGTTATTTTTTCAAGCCTGTTTTTCAGTATTCTGGGGTTACAAAAACCGCCGGAAGATTGATTATTTCTATTTTTTTAAGAATCCATTTACAGAGAATCCTCTCAGGCTCATGACAGATTCTAAAAGTTGTTTACTTTATTGTTTTTTGGTCAATTCTGAATACTGGAGGGGAAAAGTTCAGAAAAAATCTCCTGATTTGAGAAAGAAAATTTTCAATTACAAATAGAAATAAAAAAACCGGTTTAATCCATTATTATGCGGATATAATTCAAATTATGAAGCGGTAATACCTTAACAGAGAAATATTTTTTGCCCTACTATTTATTCTAAATATCAAAAAAACTTACATTTCCCTTTTTTATTCAGAAAAAATGAATTTTTTGGCAGATAAATTGCGTTATTGATACTGAATTAAATACTAACTTTAGTAATGAGAATCCTTTATATATGGAATGAAAGCGTCCGAATACTTAAAGAGAACGGAACCCGGCCTGAAAACACTGAACTGGAAAATCTGACAATTTCCTGGGTGAATATCATTTCGGTACTTTTTGCTTTTATGTCCATTCCTTATCTCATCAATACTACCGTAATATTTTTCTGGATAAATATTATTGCCTGTGTATTCAACTTACTTCCCCTTTATTTCAACAAAATACATAAACCACTTACAGCTAAACTATTACTGATTCTACCTCCGATAGGAGTTACCATAATTGCAGTTTTGTTATTTCATCCTTTCAGCTGGGTTTCCCTCTTTATGGTTGCGATGCAGGTAGCCAGTTTTTTATATTTGCCATTTGTTGTATTTACTCTCAAAGAAGAGAAATATATGTACATAAGTGTGGCCACGGCAATTGCAGGCTGTATTGTTTACGTGATTATCGGTTATAATACTCAACCTCCTTTTCCGGACAAGAATGTGGATGTAATTACCATTTTCTGGGCGATTTTCCTTTCATTTATTATAACAGTTATTCTGGGGATTGCATACTACCGGAAACTTCTGCTCAGATATACTGAAAAATTACTGGTTAATCAGACCTTATTATTAAGTACAAAAGCAGAATTACAGAAGCAGAAAGAAACCCTTGACTCCCAAAATGATTCCCTTCAATCCCTCAATGGTAAGCTTTCCGGATCACTGGAACACAGTAAGGAATTTCTGCAAATGGTTTCGCATGATTTAAAAAGCCCGGTAAATGCTATCATCGGACTTACGGATATTATTCAGGCCGAAACCGATTTGTTAAAAATCAGACAATACAACGAATATGTGCTACACTCTGCTCAAAAAGCCTTACACCTGATAGAAAATCTGAGACAGATTACCATGCTTGAAAGCAATAATTTCGAAATCAACAAAAAAGCATTTATGCTGGATAAACTGATTGAGGAGGTGATAGAGCAAAATAAAATCAATGCCCATAAAAAAGGACAAAAAATCGAATCCCTGATATCCTGTCAGACCCCGGCGATACTGGACCCTGTGAAAACGTATCAGATTGTAGATAATGTATTGAATAACGCGGTTAAATATTCTCCCAAAAACAGTACAATCAAAATTTCACTCTCTAATGAAAATAATCAGAATACTATCCGGATTACCGATAACGGACCCGGATTTACCCCCGATGAATATAACAAACTTTTTCAGAAATTTTCAAAACTGAATGCAAAACCTACCGGAAATGAAATCTCCACCGGTTTGGGTCTTTTTATCAGCAAACGCCTCATCGAGTTGCAGGGTGGAAAAATTTATGCTGAAAGTGAAGGAAAAAACAAAGGAAGTACTTTCGTCATTGAGTTTCCTGCTATCCAGAATTAAGCTTAATATCCCATAAATCCTTTAATCAGACTAAGGGCAAAAATCCCGGCTGTTTCAGTACGCAATCTGCTTTCTCCGAGAGAGACTGGCAGATAATTGTTTTTTTGAGCGAGCGCAATCTCCTGAGCACTGAAGTCTCCTTCCGGCCCAATCATCATGACTGTATTGCCCCTGTTTTTAATTTCTGTCTGAAAGTCATTGATATGTACCTTTGCTTCACACCAGGCAATCAGATTTACGGATGAGTGAACCGGAGCAGAAAAGAAAGATTCAAAAGCAACACTTTTGTGCAGTACCGGAAAACGGGCTCTTTTACACTGCTTGGCAGCCGAGACAATGATATTTTGCAATCTCTCCTGCTTTATATTTTCGGTAATTGTGTAACGGGAGATTACGGGATAAATCTCATCCACCCCCAATTCCGTCGCTTTTTCAATGAGCCACTCAAAACGCTCTTTTTGCCTGAGGGGAGAAGCCGCCAAAATTAACTTTCCTGATTGTTTTTCGCCATAATTTTCGGTTTTGTGTTTCAGTAAAACAGTGACCCCGGTCTTAGCGATTTTCTCAATCTGTCCTTCATAAAACCCGCCTTTTCCATCAATACAAAAAACGGTATCTCCCGTATTTTTCCTTAACACCTTTATACAATGTGCGGCTTCGTCCGCATCCATATAGCCATAGTTTCCTTCAATTCCCTGAATCAGAAAAAGATACATAGTTTTATAGATTAAAATAAAGAACAAAGGTAGTATTTTTTCTTTTCTTTATAAATTTTGTACTTTTGTACTTTCAAAAAAGAAAAATATGAAATTTTTTTTCTGTACTCCTTTGTTTTTCCTGGTAGCCTTCACTGTAATCTTTAGCTCCTGCAGCACCCTGAGCAGCGATTCCAAAGAAAACAATAAAACAGACAGCATTCAGAATGTAAGGAATATTTTATTATCTTACTGGGCTAATCCTCAATATATTACCGATGATTTTGGAGAACAGCTGACAGGAACTTCTGCTGAGCTGGAAATGTATGACCTGAGAGAAGACCGGATTTATTTTTCTATCCGCAAAGACTTAATGGACAGCACTACCCTTTCACGGCTTACGCTGGAGAGTGATTCTGTATTGTTTGGTCAGGATGAAGGGAGGTTTATCCGGTTAGGGGGATATCGTTTGTATAAATCAGGGCATTTATTTTTCAGCATTCCTGCCCACTCTTTCCGGGTACCCGAAAAATTCACCCTCATTGTCCCTTTTTCAAAATACAGTTATAACATAAGCGGCAATGAACTGGTGGATTTTGTGGAAAACCGCACGATTTACGGAGGAAAAATGTCCTTTATCAGCAAACAACTTACTGTAAATCAATGGGTATCGGCAAATCACGGCGCAATGGTAGCAACAAAAGGAGAATCTTCACTTTTGCGTTTGACCGATAAAATCACTCAGGGTTTAGCGAAAAAAGAGGAGAAAATTCAGGCTTTGCTGGATTTTGTAACCCGGGAAATTCCTTACAGCGAAAAAGAGAGAAATGCCCGAAGGGAAATCATGAAACGCCCCAATGAAGTACTGATGACCCGAACATCTGATTGCAGTGGAAAAACTATTCTTTTTGCTTCCTTACTGGAGCAACTGGGAGCAGATTACCGGCTTGCCTACCTGAATAATCACATTTGTGTATTAGTGAATGGGAACTTCAGTAAAGAAAATGATTTGAATGTTTCTCTGAATGATACTACTTATTTTATGGCTGAGACTACGGCAAAAGGATTTATCATCGGTGAGAGTCAGTTGCAAAAAGCCCCCAATCTTCAGAAAGAGATTGAATTTATTCAAAAACCCGAGAAGAACGGGTACATTTTGGAATATCCGTCTGGAGAGCCGGTGAAATTCAAGTAAGAAAAGTTGTATTATTTTCGGGCACTTCTTGCAGAAACCATCCACAAAACTACAGACAAACCCATTGCGCAAAGGTAACCGAAAGCACTGATATAGGGAATTCCCCATGAATTATAGGCTGTTTCGGGAAGTTTGGCCAATAAAGCGATAGACGAACTGGCAAATAATCCGGTAATCAGAATCGCCAGGGTCAGACGATTGGAAGCCCGGGTGAGTTTATCAATAATACCATCAAACTCCGTATGCTCAATGATAAGTTTTAAACGCCCTTTCCGGGTTTGTTTGATGATATCCCGTATTTCAATCGGAACATCCTGCATAAACTGAAAAAGTTCAGAAGCGTCATGAAGTAAATCCCCGGCAATTTTTTTAGGGGCAAAACGGTCAGTGACGAGCTTGACCCCGTAGGGTTTCATAAACTCCATGGTATTAAACTCCGGGTAAATCACTTTTCCAATTCCTTCAAGAATCGCCAAAGCTCTCAGAATCAGGAAAATCGCTCCGGGTACCCGCATCCTGTTATCGTAAATAATCTGTTGTAACTGAGCACCCATTTCGCCCATATTGGATTCATTCACATCTAAAGAAGCGTGGTCTTCTATGAGTTCATGAAGGGCATATTCCAGTTGTTTTACGTCTTTGAGCTCATCATCCACCGAAAGCCTCCGAAGATACATAGACATACTCCTTGCATCCCGCTGCGCCATACTGATAAATACTCCGGCAAAATTAATGCGGTCTTCTTCCATCAGAGAGCCAACCATTCCAAAATCTATCAGACAAATCGAGCCATCCGGACGGACGAGTACATTTCCAGGATGAGGGTCGGCATGAAAATACCCATGTTCAAATATCTGATTCAGGTATATTTTCATTCCTAATTTTGCAATCTCCTCCGGATTTACGCCCCACTCCTGCATCTGATGCAGATTGGTAATTTTACAGCCATTGATTTTTTCAATGACCATTATTTTGGCAGTAGTATAGAGTTTATATACTTTGGGGACATAAAAGTCTTTTTGTTTACTGTAATAATTCCGGAACTGATCGATATTTCTGGCTTCATTACAGTAATCCATTTCCTTATTCATGGACCGCTCAAACGCTACAACCACGTCCATGAGATTGATGATTCCAAATCCTTCAAGCCAATCTGTCGTACGATTCACCAAATCCTTCATCAGTTGCAGGTCAGTAGCAACCTGAGCCTTCACATTGGGTCGCTGCACTTTGACCACCACTTCCTCTCCTGTCCTGAGCCTTGCAACATGTACCTGTCCAATGGAAGCCGAACCAATAGGAATGTCACTAAAAAACTCAAAAACGTCTTCAATCGGGGCTTTCAGTTCTTCTTCAATGATTTTTTTGGCAATTTCAGAAGGAAAAGGAGGAACATTACTCTGAAGTTTTTCGAACTCAGAGACCAACTCTTCGGGAAGGATATCCGGACGATTACTCAATACCTGAGCAAATTTTACAAATGTAGGCCCTAATTCTTCGGTTGCCATACGGATTCTTTCCCATCTTGTATATTCAAAAACCGGTCTTTCTCTTCTGTACCAGGTAAGTTTGGTTCTTTGAGTGACGAAAGAAGCCAGTGAGGTTTCAGTAACCGCATCCTCGAACCCGTATTTGATTAAAATACGGGTAATCTCTCTCATCCTCCTGATATTCTGAAACGTTTTTTGAAAAAGCATACATTATGTAAATTCCAGGCGCAAGTTACTAATCCTTATCGGGATTGCCAAATTTCCCAGGCTTTTTCCGCCTGCAAGTACAGCATTTCAAGGCCGTTTTGTACAAATGCCCCCTTTCTCATTCCTTTTTGTAAAAACAAAGTATATTCCGGATTATAAATCAAATCAATCAGCCAGTGAGATGCATTCAGTTTTTCGTAAGGAAAATCCGGGGATAAATCCGTGTCGGGATACATTCCCAATGGAGTGGAATTAATAATCAGTATATCATCCGGAAGGGACTCACTTAGCAGATTTTCATATACCAGTATTCCTTTTCCTTGTCTTCTGGAAATCAGCTGAAAGGGAATTCCCCATTTTTCCAGTACAAACTGAACCGCTTTGGACGCGCCACCTGTTCCCAAAATGAGTGCTTTTGAAGGAAATGAATCTCTGTTTTGTGCTTTTTTTCCGTTCAGAAGCGTAGCTTCAAATCCGTAAACATCGGTATTATAGCCTTTTATCTTTCCATTTTCGGTTATTTTTATGGTATTTACTGCTCCTATTTTCAGGGCTTCATCTGAAATTTCGTCCAGACAGGGAATGATTTCAGTTTTATAGGGAATCGTGATATTTAAGCCGCCGATGAGAGGATTTTTGGTAAGCCATTCCCGGAAACCTTTCAGCGAATCTCTTTCAAACAAAAGATATTCTGCATCTGTATTGAGTTCCTTAAACTTTTGCGTGAAATACTGTTTTGAGAAACTATGTCCCAGCTTTTTTCCGATTAAACCGTATTGTTTCATATTTTTTTAGGGGTTTAGTTGCCGGTTTATCTCCTGGAAGAACTTTCTTCTCCCGGGGTTTCTGATTTTTTCAGGGCTTCATATTCCGCTTCTTCTTCCGCAATCAACCGGTCTATAAATCCGGTTTTATTCACTTCATACATTGATTTTTTATCTATCAGAAAGGCAATAGAACTGGAAGCGAGGCCGGCAAGTATCAGATAAAAAATCGTTGAATACCGGTCGGACATTTCCAGCACCAGAATAGCGGAGGTAAAAGGAGCACGCGTTACCCCGGTCAGAAAAGCCACCATTCCTGCAAGTACCAGAAAATTAAAGTTTTCAGGAGAAACCTCAAAAATATGCGCCATTAATGCGCCAAAACTTGCTCCGGCACTCAGGGAGGGTGCAAAAACGCCTCCTGCCCCTTCTACCGAATAGCTTAACACCGGCCCAAAGAAACGCAAAGGAAACAACTCCCAGCCCGAAAACCGGTCAGCAGAGGATTTGCCGAATAAAATCCGCATCATTGCGTCTTTGCCTGAACCCGTAGCGTCTGTGCTCACAAAATAAATGAGTGCAGCTACTGCCCAACCCGCCAGAATGATAAAAACGACATGCTGCCAGTTTTTTTTCAGCTTTTTCTTCCAGGCACCTACCCATAAAAGGGTTTTGCCAAATACTGCCCCAAATACTCCTCCCAGAATTCCGGTGAGCAATACCAAAAGAGTTATCGTAAATGGGACGACTCCGCGGTTTACAGGCGGGTAATCCAGGTATAAATAGGAACCTATCAGCGTCTGAGCGGTAAGTCCTGCTATAATTACCGAAGTAAAAACCGCAGTACGGAACTGAGCAAAATGGGTTTTGGAAAGCTCCTCTATGGCAAAAACGATTCCTCCCAAAGGAGTATTGAAGGCTGCTGCAAGGCCGGAAGCTGCTCCGGTCATAATCATGATTTTTTTGGAAACATTACTGCCAAAAACCTGAGGAAAATATTTATTGATGATTCTGAAAATAGCCGCTGAAATCTGAATGGTAGAACCTTCTCTTCCCACTGCGCCTCCACCCAGCAAAATTACCACACTACTTATTATTTTTACTATGATAATCTTAAAATTCAGGAGTTTATCTACTTTATCAATATGGCGGGGGGAAGCAAGTTCCAGAGAAGCCATCACCTGAGGAATACCACTTCCTTTTGCATAAGGGGCAAACTTCCGTACTACCCACCAACCCACAAGAAAACAAAAAGGTGTAACAAAAAATACAAATACCGGGTATTTTTTCATCCAGTAAACATTGAAAATCTCTACATAATGAAATATTCTGGCGTAAGCTACCGCTACAAAACCCACTACAACTGAGGCAATCCAGTAGGGCATAGTTTGAAGTGTTTTCCGGATTGCTTCCGATTCAGAAAGAGATTCCGCTATTCTTTGAATATTCTTTTTTATAAATTGGTACATTGACAAATTTTTCTATATTTATAAGGTAAAATTCTCAAAGGCTGACATTAGAAAATACAGTTGTTTCCCTGATTTACCCTACAAAAAGCAAAATTCGTTATTTTTTAATGATTGAGCAATTTATCTTATCATTTTTTTATATTTCTCTGATGCTGCGTCCTGATTATCGGAAAGGAATTTCATTGATTATTTTTGTTTATTTGGAGTAATTCTATTATATTTGAGCAAAAAAACTGGTTACTTTTGAATCATTTACTCAATGAAAGCCTTACAATTAATCCGGGAATGTATTGATACTCAAAATCCTGTGCTCGACCTTGGCTTCTGCGGACTGAAGGATGAAACGCTCGCAGCAGGCTCTCAGACGGATATTGCACTTCGGAAATGCACTCATGTAAAAACCCTCATACTCAGCAATCAATGGCAGGACTGGATACACTATCAACGAATTCAGAGTAAAAATAAAGGGAGAAGAAATGTATTTTCACAGCCACCTCCGGCTATTGCTGAACTTACAGGCCTTGAAACGCTGATTTTATCCGGGGAGAATGCAAGCCGCGAAAGGGGGAAAATCCGTGATATGCAATTTATTTCAAACCTCCCCAATCTTCAGTACCTAGACCTTTCTTACAACAAAATAGCGGAAATTAAAGGAGTTGAGAATCTTTCGAAACTGAAGTTTCTTGCGCTCAATGAAAATTATATTTCAACAATTTCCGGGCTGGATTCACTTTCTTCTCTGGAATATCTTTACCTTCATGGCAATAAACTAAAAACAACAGAGGGACTCCAGGCTTTAAGCAATTTAGGCTCGCTTCATCTATCCAACAACAAAATCAAAGTAGTTTCCGGACTGGAGAATCTGAGGAATCTCAGGAATTTTGCTGTATTTTATAATCAAATTGCTACAATCTCAGGACTTTCCACCCTCGTTTCTCTGGAAGAGTTAAACCTATCAAGTAATAAGATAGTAAAGATATCCGGACTGGAATCACTCACCGGATTACAAAAACTGTATCTTTCTGACAATGAAATTACTGAAATACAGGGTCTGGAAAACCTCCTTCATTTACAAAGGCTTTATCTTTACAGTAACCGGCTTACTTCCCTTAAAGGACTCGAACATTTGCTTGAACTGAATGACCTTTCGGTATTTCAAAATCAGCTTTCTTCAATCATTGGAATAGAGAATCTGAAAAACCTGGAAAGTCTGTCGATTTCTCAAAATCAGATTACTTCGATTCTGGGCTTTGAAAAAATGACCGGACTAAAAAACCTGAACCTTCACACCAATCAGATTTCAGTCATTGAGGAAGCGGATAAATTACCTCAACTCCAACAACTCAACCTGTCCAAAAATAAAATTATAAGCCTGAAGCCCCTGATTCCGCTGCTGAAAAGAACAGAGAACCCGCTTTCCATCATCTCCGGAGGCGCATTTTCTGCTCATGGTATCCGGATCAAGGATAATCCCTGTCCTTTGCCTCCTGTGGATATACTGAAAAAAGGAAATCAGTCCGTAATAGAATGGATTGAAAATGAATCGTTTTCCACAGACTGACCGGTACCCCAAAAACCAAAATCTGATTGAGTATTTCAATTACTATCCGAAATAGTTTTTATTCAATATCGTAATTATTTCCTGATTTTCTTTACTTTTGCATTCAGGATTAAAAAAATGATTTTATGAAACAATACAGAATATCGGCACTGCTTTTTCTTTTGATGATATCAGGAATGATATTTCCGGTTTTGGCACAGCAAAATGTAGGAATCGGCACCGTCAATCCTAACCCTAAAGCAAAACTTCATATCGTTTCGAATAATTCCGGGATTCTTGTTCCGAGGCTTACCGCAGCACAACGGGCGGCAATGAACCCCAACGGTATCAGTGACGCAGGTATTCTGGTATTTGATTCTTTGGATCAGCATTTTTACTATTATAATTCCATCCAGAATCAGTGGAATCCCATTCCGGATTTAGACTGGATAATCGCCGGAGCGGACCAGTATTCCGGGGTTCCGGGCAATGTTGGGATTGGGGTCGCGGCCCCTTCTGCAAAACTCCATGTAAATGGAAGTGTACGTTTTCAGGGGCTGGGAAATGCTGGGCTGAATGATACCGCTGTTTTGGTTACTGACCTTAACGGCAATGTAATGTTAAGAAATTTACCCCTCAATGTCTGGGATGGAGACGACATCAATGACGCTGACGCTGACCCGCTCAATGAAATGAATACGGCTATTTTTTATGACCCGCTTACCAATACAATCGCTATTACCGATGGTAACGGAACCCTTACCGCAACCATTTCCAATCTCGGTATTCAGAATATTCAGGCGGGAGCAGGACTTTCCGGAATCACCGCCGGCAATACCGTAACGCTGAATGTAAATGCAAATAACGGGCTGTATGTGGACCCTGTTTCAGATGAGGTAAAATTAGGAGGCGCACTTGTTGAAAATACTACGGTTGGAATCGGTAACTATCAGATGTACTGGAACCTGAACGGAACCGGCAATTTTGAAATTCAGAATAACGGAGTTCCCACCCTGACAGTAACCAATTACAGTAACATCGGGGTTAATAATCCGCTCCCCAATACGAATGCAATTGTGGATATTAATTCAACCACTAAAGGAATTCTTCTTCCAAGAATGACCACTATCCAGAGAGATAATATTCTTCCTCCTCCCATTGGGTTGATTATTTACAACACCGATGAGAATATGCCTCAGCATTATAACGGAACCTGCTGGTTAAATATGTATCAGCCCAGCTGTGACAACTGTGATTTTACCATTGCGCTGAGTGATACTTTTGGTATTATTACCCACACCCTGAACGATACCGTTACAACGACCGTAACCATCACCCAAACTTCAGGACCTCCCGCTGCAATTAATCTCTATTATCTGCAGAATTTACCCATGGGAACTTCCATTTATTTTAATAATTATGTAATTACCGGAGGTACAGGTACTTCTACCTTAACGGTCGCTTCCAATATTTTTGCCACTCCCGGAATTTATCCCGTGGCTATCCAGGCTTTATGTGGAACAACCCTGAAAACCAAAATGTTTTACGTTCAGATAGACTCCTGTTACAAGGTGTATATAGATACGGCATTCACCAACTATGACCTTCAGGTAATCAACAGCCTGCCTTCCAATGTACCTATCTGTGTAATCGCAACGGTTCAGCCGAATGGTAAAGTATATGGAGACAGTCTTCCTGCATTTACAACCGGCAATTTACATCCTCAGTCCAGCGTGGGAATTATCAATATGGGAGAGATATACGGAAGCGGAGGAGATGGAGGGGACCTGGCTCTGCTCAATATCCCGCCCACAAGCGTAGGGAATCCCGGAGAAGATGGCACACATGCGATTGACCTGACAGTAAAATCCACGCTGAACAATAACGGATTTATTTTCGGTGGCGGAGGCGGAGGCGGCTCTATTGGCTGGGCTTTATCTTTCTCTATCCCGATTCCTTTTTCGCCTCCGGTTACTTTCGGGGTTGGTCTGGGTGTCGGTGGAGGCGGCGGCGCTCCCAATGGATTAGGTGGAGCTATCTCCAATGTAAATTTCACATTAGGTCTTCTGGATGCCGGAAATGACGCTACCGGCGGACTAAACGGAGCCGGCGGTCAGGGAGGAGTGGAAAATATTCCTATCTCTATTCCATTGTTTGCAGGAGCTTCTATTACCGCCCAACCCAATGCTTTTGGGGGAGATGGCGGGGGATACGGACTCCCCGGAGGCAACGGAAGCATTAGTATAAGCCTTTCAGCGACCCTGCCTTTAATCGGCAATATTTCTTTGGGTACTTACCCCAATCCTCCCTACAGCGGGGGCATTATCCCTCCGGGTGGCGTAGCCGGTTATGCCATAAAACGAAATGGCAATGCGCTTACCGGACTTCCGGACGGATATTATCAGGTATTCCAGATCCGGGGTCAGGTAGGGCCTTAGGAATCATAAAAATAGAGAAACCCCCACTGATTTTAGAGACTATAAAAAATCAGTGAGGTTTTTATTCCTGCAAATGCCGCTTTCGGTTTAGCGACCTGCCGTACAGAATGGGTTTATTTTATGAGACATTCCCCCATTTCCCTCTCATCCACTTCTCCACTTCTACTCCATGAAATACAATTAACGACACCAAAATACACATCCCCAATTCTTTCAGACTAAGGGCTTGTGTATGGAAAATATCCTGTAAAAACGGGATATAAAGCAGCGCAAGTTGAAGCAAAAAGGTCAATAGTACAGCTCCAACTAAAGGCCGATTGCTAAATATGCCTTGCTGGAAAAGGTAAAAATGACTGCTGCGAATAGAAGAAACGTGCCCCATCTGACTGAAACAAAGTACAGTAAATACATACGTTTGCCATTTCGGATCGTTGTGGTGAATTGCCCATGCCTGTACCCCCAAACAGACAGCTCCCATTAATAAACCCACCCAGAGAATATGCCAGCCTAATCCATTGGCAAAAATGCTTTCATCAGGTTTCCGGGGTGGTAATTTCATGACATTTTTTTCCGCAGGCTCAATTGCCAGAGCAAGACCGGGTAAACCATCTGTAACGAGGTTAATCCAAAGAATGTGGATGGGCAAAAGCGCAATCGGCAAGCCCACTAAAGGAGCGAGAAAAATCGTCCAGATTTCACCAGCATTGCTCGTCATCGTGTATTTGATAAACTTACGGATATTGTCATAAATGCGTCTTCCTTCTTTTACTGCCTTTACAATCGTGGCAAAATTATCATCCAATAGTACCAGATCCGATGCTTCTTTGCTTACGTCGGTGCCGTTTATACCCATGGCTACCCCAATATTTGCCGCTTTGAGAGAGGGAGCGTCATTTACACCATCGCCTGTCATTGAAACAAAATGCCCTTTTCGTTGCAGGGTACGCACAATCCGCAGCTTTTGGTCGGGGGAAACGCGGGCATATACCGCCACACTTTCTACCTGTTCGTCAAATGCCTCCTCACTGATATTCTGCAGCTCTGTTCCCGTCATCACCAGATCCCTTTCGCCCAGAATCCCGATTTCCCTTGCAATCGCTTTTGCCGTTGCAGGATGGTCGCCTGTAATCATCACAGGCTTAATCCCTGCGGTTTTACATTCGGCGATAGCTACTTTTACTTCTTCCCGGGGCGGGTCAATCAATCCCACAACGCCTGCGAGTGTCAATTCTTTCTCCACCAAATCATAGGTAAAAGGCTCAGGCAGGGCAGCTACGATTTTGTAAGCATACGCCAGTACCCGTTTTCCTTCATTTGCCCAATTATCGGAATATTGCTTTACAATACTTTTCTCCTGCTCATTCAACAAAGAAGCCGTTATGGCCTCACTTGCCCCTTTTGTTACAATCAAAAATTGTCCGTTATGATAATGATGAACGGTTGTCATGCATTTTCTATCCGAATCAAAAGGAAGTTCTGCCAGTCGTTTGTGATATTGAATTAAATCTACAAAACCTTCATAACTAAGATTTTCCACAATATTTTGAACCAAAGCCAACTCGGTAGATTCTCCAAAAGGTTCTTTTTTATCATTAAATTTCACATCATGATTGAGTGCCATACACAAGGAAAGCAAAGGCGAAACCTCGTGTTTCTCCACTACCTTCATTTGATTCAGGGTCAAAGTACCTGTTTTATCGCTACATATATAAGTAACAGAACCCAGCGTTTCTACGGAAGGCAATTTTCGGACAAGCGCTTGTTTTTTTGCCAGACGGGAAGCTCCTCCTGCCAGAACTATCGTTATCATAGCGGGTAATGCTTCGGGAATAGCTGCAACCGCAAGACTAATGGAGAGTAACAACATTTTAAAAGGGTCATCCCCCCGCAAAAGACCAGTAACGAATAAAACCAGACAGATTGCCAGTACAATATAAGAGAGTTTTTTGCCAAACTGCGCCATTCTAGCCTGCAAAGGAGTCATTGCTTCGCCTTCCTGCAAAAGATTTGCAATTTTCCCTAGTTCCGTTTTCATTCCCGTGGCCACTACTACCCCTTTTGCCCTGCCATTCGTTACCAAAGTACCTTTAAACGCCATATTGAACTGGTCGCCAAGGGGAATATTTTGCCCGTTTAACTCAATGCTGTTTTTATCAACAGGAATAGACTCGCCCGTAAGCGAAGATTCGTCAATGCGCAAACTATGGGTTTCTATCATACGCATATCCGCAGGCACCACATTTCCAGCTTCTATGATGACAATATCTCCAGGTACTAATTCCGTTGAAGAGATAATAACAGGTTGATTATCCCGTAGTACCTGCGTTTGCGTAATCGTCATTTTTTTGAGCGCCTCCATTGCTTTCTCGGCTTTATATTCTTGTGCAAAACCAATAATCGCATTGAGCAGTACAATAATCAGAATTATAATTGTGTCCGTAATGTCGCCCATAATGCCCGATAAAATGGCAGCAGCAAGCAAGACAATGATCATAAAATCTTTGAATTGATTCAGGAAAAGCCGCCAGACAGGTAGTTTTTTCTTTTCCTGCAATTCATTTAAGCCTGCCTCCGTCAGGCGTTTTTTTGCTTCGGCATGAGACAAGCCCTGTTCGGAGGTCTTTTGTGTTTGTAAGATGTTGGAAATGGATTGGTTATACATGATGATATTGTTAAGAAATTATAGAAGAACGATTTTTTATTTCGTCAGAAAAAACAACAAAACCATATTGACCACATACAGTCCGAATATCGTAAAAGTATCCCAGGACATCAGGATTTTTTTTTCTTTGCTGGGGAAAATAAAGCCAATAATCGCTACTCCTGTCATCATCGCCACAAAAAAGACAGACAATAGGTTTACTTCTGAGGCATCTTTAAGCAAAAGCCCCTTTGTGTAAAAGATGTCGTCCAAAAATAAAATAGCGACATTGAATAAATTACTTCCTAATAAATTGCCAACAGCCATATCGGTCGAACCCATGCGAATAGCCGCTAAGGAAACTGCTATTTCGGGCAGAGAAGTAGAAATCGCTAAAAACAAAGTACCTACAAAGGATTTCCCTAAACCTGTATCTTCGGCAATATGCCCGGCAAAATAAGGTAATGCCAACGCTGTAACAATTATAATGGAAGCGAAAAAAGCATAGCGAATCACAACTTGCTTGAGACTCAAATTCGTTTCTACCTCTTCTGATCCGGCATTTATCACCACATTATTTTTTTGATAATTGAAAATCGTTCTCATTGCTATCAAATAAACAATCACAAAAGAGAAACTTGTTAGTGCCAAAAAGGGCGTTAGTTCAATGTCTTTTTCCAAAAACAAATTTAAGCCTACCAGCGCAATCAGAATTATGCCAAAGGCGGCTGCAAGAATATGGCTGCGGGAGACATTGCTAAACAGGGGCTTATCTTTCGGGGTAAAAATATCCATCAAAGACAAAATCCCTAAATTAAAGGCACAACTGCCCAAAATATCGCCTACTGCTAAGTCTGCCGATTGCACGATTGTAGCCGAACTAATTCCCACCATCAATTCGGGTAAGGAAGTTACGGCCGCCATCAATATCAGCCCTATCCAGGCCTTGCCCAGACCCGATAGGTCTGCCAATAAATCACCATAATGTGAGAGCCGTTTGCCTGCAAAAAAGATAATTGAAGCACAGAGTAAAAAACCTAATAAATGGATTGCCATATTCTTATTTTTTTAATCTACCTTATTTTTCAACTCCATTCCCTGCTCAAAAGCATTTACATTTTCAAGCGTAGTTTGCGCAATTTCGGTCATTGCCTCTTCTGTAAAAAATGCCTGATGTGCTGTAACCAGAACATTTGGAAAAGACATCAGGCGTAAAATTAACTCATCCTGAATCACAAACTCTGAAAAATCTCTGAAAAACAATTTATCTTCCTGCTCATATACATCAAGTCCCAAATAGCCCAAATGACCTGATTTCAATGATTTTACAACCGCTTTTGTATCAATCAGGCCGCCTCTGCCCGTATTGATGAGCATTGAGCCCTTTTTCATCAGCATCAAAGATTCGGCATTGATAAGGTAATGGGTAGCTTCATTCAAAGGACAATGCAGGGAAATAATATCCGATTTTTGTAATAGTTCGGGTAAGTCTGTGTAAATCACTCCCATTTTTATTAATTCCTCATCCTGATGAATATCATAAGCCATCACCTTACACCCCAAACCCAGCATAATTCGGCAGAATACCGCACCGATTTTTCCTGTGCCTACTACGCCTACTGTTTTTTGGTACAAATCAAACCCCATTAACCGCTCTAAAGAAAAATTGCCTTCCCGTACACGATTATAGGCTTTGTGCGTTTTGCGGTTGAGCGTCAATATTAAGGCCAAAGTATGCTCTGCAACGGCATGAGGCGAATAGGCAGGTACCCGCACCACCGTCAGTCCGTATTGCTTTGCAGCCTGAAGGTTTACATTATTATAACCCGCACAACACATTGCAATGAGTTTTACTCCCATTTCGGCTAAAGCACCCATCACCGCTTCATTCAATTTATCATTCACAAAAGCACAAACTGCCCCACTTCCTTTTGCAAGTATTACCGTTTCTTCGCTCAAAGGAACATCCACAAAATGTAAATCATGGATTTGATTATTCACCTCAAACCAGGCTTTGTCGTAGGATTGTGTAGAAAAAAACGTAATTCTCATATTGCTTAATATAGTAATGTTTATCAGGACACAGATAAAAAAGTAGTTTTTTTATTCAGAATCTTTTGTTTTTGGGTCATTAAAGTGTAGCCGAAATGTAACCCAAAACAAAAAACTGTCTAAGTCCTGATTTCTCTACTTTTTATACGCAGAATAAGGCCTGTAGTTAAGAAAAAGCTATCTATAATTTCTTTAACAGTGACTCATTCCCCCAAAAGTTCCGACAAATAACGAAGTTTCGGGCTTTTATCCGCAATTAATTTTACAATACTTACCATAGGAATAAGCAGAATCATTCCTGCCGCCCCCCATAGCATTCCGCCAAATATAATCATTATAAAAACAATCAGGGTATTGATTTTTAATTTTTTACCGACAGCAAGCGGGAAGATAAGATAAGCTTCCAAAGTTTGGACAAACCCAAAAACAAATACCACAGCCAGCGGGTACCAGATAGAATTATACGTTACCCAGGCTACTGTAATTGGCAGCAGCGAAGCAATCATAATGCCCACGTAGGGAATAAAAGTAAGTATCGCCGCAATGCAACCAAATAAAACCGGGTGGGGCACTCCTATCAGGGCAAGCCCAATACTGTTAAGAATCCCTACGACAAGATAGACAATCGCCATTCCTTTGATAAAATTGTAATACGTATGAATACTCTCCGTCAGAATTTCATAAATGGAACTTTGGCTTTCTGAGGGGAAAAACTGATAGAGGGCGTTCGCTAATTTGTTTCGGTAAAGCAGTATAAGAGAAGAAAAAATGGGAATCATCATCAGAAAAAACAACCCTTCGGAGAAAGAAGAAGCTGTACTTCCCAGGATGCTGAATACTTTATTTCCGGCATTATTTGCCAGATCATTCAGCATCTCTGCTTGTTTTTTCGTGCTTAATCCTAATTTTTCAGTCAGCAACAGACTTACCTGCTGCACGGTTTCCAATAATTTCCCTTTTATATTAATCCATTCAGCGGTAAACTCCATGAGCTGGGAAATCAGTAGCCAGGATAAGCCCCCCAAAACCATGATCACCAGAAAAACAGGCAACGTAATCGCAACGCCCCGATTTATTCCCTTATTTTCCAGCCACTTACAAACGGGATATAATATAAAACTAATCAAAAGAGAAAAACTCAGCGGAATAAGCAACGTTTTACCCAGATATAAAATGAGGATAGAAAATACAAATACCTGTACAATCATCAGTATTTGCTGCAATGAGTCTTTTGATTTGAGAGGGTTCATAATTCACACTAAATTAATAAGGCTTGTCTATGGTTTTACAAATATAGGGGTTTTAAGCTAAAAACAAAATCCTTCTGCATAAAAAAAAACAAAATTCAGGAAAAACAGAAGTTTTGAATATGACACAAAACTCAACTCCATTCCCACATAATTACCATACAGTTTTCCATTAATTCCCCTCCAAATCTGAACAAATAAAAAAAATCTGTTACTTTTCAAAAAAAAATCATCTAAAAAGCAATGCAGGTAATTCTAATTGTGTAATATTGCAGATAGTAGTTAGTTATCAATATTTTAAATCACATTAATCATGAAAAATTTTTTACTGTGGTTATTACTTTTTATTTTGTTACTGTGGACGCTTTTAGGTACAATATGGTATAAAAACACCTGTTGTGATTGTTGTTCCCTGAAAGCTTCTCATCCTTTAGTAATAACCGATGGTCCGGAAACGGTTGTCAGGGCGAATGACAATGTCAGGTTCGACATGAACGGTGCGGCTCCGGGAATTGGAGCAGAAGTAAGGGATGCTTACGGGCAACTTGCGGATTACCTTAAGAAAAATCCGGGTAAAACGCTTACGATTACAGGCAGGTACTCCGAAAACGAAACGGCTCCTTCCGGATTTGAAAATATGGGCTTAGCCCGGGCGGATGCCATAAAGAAATACCTGATTCAAACGGGTATTCCCGAAAAACAACTGAAAACAGCTGCTGTATTGGACAAAGCCCTGTTTGCTGACGGAAAATCCGTTTTTGGTGGAATGGGGTATGATTTTTCTAATGCGGCAAACGTTCCGGATTCGGCAGCGGTAGCAAAACTGCTTTCAGAAAAAACAAATTCAGGTGATAAAAGCAGATCTGACGCAATTTCTGTCACTCCTTTTACTTTGTACTTTGGAACCAATAACAACAAAATTGAGCTTTCTCAGGAGCAAACACAATTATTTGTTCAAATGATTCAGTTCCTTTCCCAAAGTCCGGAGTCAAAGGTAAATATCTCAGGGCACACCGACAATGTAGGAAAAGAAGCTTCCAACAAAGCACTTTCTTTGAAACGGGCAGAGTTCGCCAAAAAGTTCTTTATAAGCAAAGGTATTCCTCAAAACAGAATTATGGTAGAGGGCTTAGGTTCATCCAAACCGGTAGCTGACAACAGTACTGAAGAAGGAAGGGCCAGAAACAGAAGAACTGAGGTATCTGTAAAATAATCTGATATTTTTTTTATTTAACTTTAAACAATTCATTATCAATAATAATAAAAATTATGAACTGGTGTATTCTTATTCCAATAATTATAAGTTTAGTGTCAGCACTACTTGGCGGTTTGATAGGTTGTATGATTTGTCGCCGGAAAGCTGAAGAAAAAGAAAATTCGTATAATGCTTCGGCTAATTTGCATAATGCATGGGAAGGAAAATACAATGATTTATATGCTTCCCACCAAACACTTTTGGGTGACCTGAAAAACTGCAAAAATGAAAATGCAGCAATCAAATCTGAACTCGAAGCCGCAATCCACTCAAAAACAAGAATGGAAACTGACTTAAACACATGCAAAGCCGCTAAATCCGAACTCGAAGCTGAAATCGCAAAACTCAAAGGAAAACTGCTGGAATTGGAGGAAAACGGAAAAGGACTGAGCATTATTCAGGGCGACCTGACTGCTTGTATGTCAAGTAAATCCGAACTCGAAGCTGAAGTTGCTAAGCTAAAAGGAAAACTTTCCGAGTGCGGAGAAAATGTAAATGGACTAAGTCTTCAGTTGGCTGCATTTGCTACCCCACCTGAGCCGGATGATTTGAAAATCGTTGAGGGCATTGGACCAAAAATCGAAGAACTACTGAATAAAGGCGGTATCTACACCTTTAAGCAACTGGCGGATGCTCCGATTGAACGCTTACAAAGAATACTCGATGAGGCGGGCCCAAGATTTCAGATGCATAACCCGGGTACATGGCCTGAACAATCCAGGCTTTGCTATGAAGGAAAATGGGATGAATTAAAGAAACTGCAGGATGAACTAAAAGGAGGACGTCCTGACTAAAACCGAATACTGATACTATTTCAGAGGCTGACTATACGGGAATACCTGATAAGTCAGCCTCTTTTTTATGACAATGATTGCACGCAAAAGATGGATTGTTTTTTCATGCAGAGTCGCAGAGAGCGCAAAGAAAGATGGTTTTTTCACACAAAGCCACATAGGGCCGCAAAGAGAGAGGGATTTTACCCAACAACCTTACCGACTTAGCGCCTCTGCGGGAGACTAATTCACCTATCACAAAACAACCTTAGCGGGAGATTATTTTTACTGATTCACCTCAAAACGGATTCTGTCAAAGTCATCGTCTCCGTTTTCCAGTCTGAGCACCCCTCTCGGACATACTGAAGCACATACTCCGCAACCAACGCAGGAAGCCCTGACGATATTTTCCCCTCTTTGAGCATAAGCCCTGACATCTATTCCCATTTCGCAATAAGTAGAACAATTACCGCAGGAAATACATTGTCCGCCATTGGTAGTGATTCTGAAACGGGACTTAAACCGCTGAATGATACCCATAATCGCTGCAAGCGGGCAACCAAAACGGCACCACATCCGGTTTCCCATCAAAGGATAAAAACCCGTTCCAATCACTCCGGAAAAGATGGAACCAATCAGGAATCCATACCATTCTCTCAGATTATAGGAAAACCCGAAACCTCCGGTAAAAAACGTAATCAATACCGCAATTGTCATCAGCACAGCAAAAACCAGTACTCCGTAAATCAGATATCTTTCTATTTTCCATGCTTTCAGGCTTTTATCTGATTGCTGACGAAAGGGGTCTCCCAAAGTTTCTGCAAGTCCCCCGCAACCACAAACCCAGGAACAATACCATCTTTTACCATATTTCCAGGTCATTGCAGGAACCGCCACAAAAGATAACAATAACCCCCAAATTAAAAAAATCAGTCCGGTACGGACTCCAAAAAAAGTCATGCTCCCACCCGTATAACCCCAGTCTGCCTTGCCTGTAAAGGAATAAAGCCGGTATTCATAAAAGAAACTATAATCCAAAGGCCATGCAACATGAAACTGAATATAAGGCTCATTCAAATAGGCAAGAATCTCAGGAATCATAAACGCAAACCCCAGCTGAAAAAAAATAACGCTCGCTGTACGAATTTGCTGATAACGGTTATGACGATACTTTGCAAACATTCTGATTCCCATAATCGTAACCGCAAGACAATAAAGAATTCCGTACATAAACCAGCGGTCTCCTTCTCCGTTCTGAACCCAAAGGGATTTTAAGGTATCAAACAATGCAATTTGCTCGGTAATATATTTCGGATAAAAATATAAAACGATATAAAAAAGAATCAGAATTGTACCCAGAATAATACCGGGAATTCCCCTGCTGAGCCATTTGGAGTGATAGATTCCGTTGTGCTTGATTCCCGGAAGTCCGTCGAGAAACATCGGGAGAATGTACATCATTCCGCCGAGAATGATACCGAAAAACAAAAGCCAGAAAAGACTGCTTTTATTCTCCGTAGCGAATCCGGTTCCCGAATATTTGGTGATATAAAAATTATAATCTTTAAACTCCGAAACCGGATTGATTTTTTTATCGGGCGTTGCATGATTGTTCGCTTCAATCTTCTCCCCTACCCTTTTCCATACTCCCTGCATTTCCCCGAACAACTCCCCTTTACTCATTTCTTTTCCTTTCAGGCCAGATAATTCCGTAAAAAGCATCTCCTGATGTTCAGGCTTGATTTTCGCTTTCAGCTTTTCGAGGGTAGAATCGGCCACGGAATAGCGATTCAAAAAGGACAGACTTATAAAAACGGCCAAAACTGCCAGCAAAATCCCTGCTCCTGTTTTTTTTATAAATTCCATAGGATAATTTTATTTAACTATTTTTCCGGAAAACAAAGCCTTCACGCTGTCAAGACCTCTTTTTCTTTTTAAGTGAACTTTTATTCCCGTTTGGCTTTCATATTTTTTCAATAGTTCTGATTCATATTCATCAAAAAATTCAGGGTCAAAATTGGCAGTACCCAGATTTTCCAGTACAGAAAGAATAGAAGTTCCGGAAGCTATCCATTTTTCACACACCTCCTGACGATACCGAATTCCCATCAGATTAAAGCCTTTTACATTCTGAGTTGACTTATCCCACACAATCCGGATGGACTTATCCCCTTTGGGGTGTTCCCAGTAAATTATGTCCTCCTCCGGTTTTAAGGTCGGGTTTATCTCTCCATATACCTGATATTCGATTTCAAAAAATTTGGCTGAATTAAACCAGACTCCCTGAATATAAGGCACAGACTCTCCGCAAATATTCTTCGCCAGAATCGGAGCCATAAGTTTTCCTGTGTACCAAACCGCTTCTACCGGCCGGCGGTGGGCTGCCGGATTTCGTAGTTCCGCACAATCCCCGATGGCATAGATTTCCGGAATATTCGTTTGCAGGAACTCATTGACGAGAATCCCTCTGTTTACTTCGATATCACTTCCTTTTAAGAGTTCAGTATTGGGGTGAACGCCTGCGGTAATCCCCACAAACTGACAGACTATTGTTTCTCCTTTACCGGTCACGATTGCTTTGACTCTTCCGTTTTCATCCGGAATAATCTCCTTTAATTCGTTTTCCAGCATGAGGTTTACTCCTTTCTGAAGCCGGATATGACGATTTACCATCTGAGACTCTTCCTCAGGGAGCACGATATTCCAGAAACTTTTTTCTCTTACCAAAAAGGTAACGGGAATATGCCTGGAATGAAACATCTCTGCCATCTCAATCCCGATTAACCCTCCTCCTACAATCACTGCATTACGGGTATCTGCCGAAAAAGCCTCCATGCTTTCAAGGTCCTGACGGAAATAAAGCCCCTGAACCCCTTTTGATTCCTGCCCTTTCCATCCAAAAAAATTAGGCTTAGACCCGGTAGCAATCACTAAACGGTCATACTGAATTTCTCCGTGTCCGGTTACCTCCAGCGTCCGGTTTCCGGTATTCAGCGCAGTTACCTTTCCCTGAATCAGGGATATCCGGTTTTTTTCCCAGAAATCATTTTCATAAGGCTGAGTATGCTCAAACTTCATGTGTCCCATATAGACATACATCAGGGCGGTACGGGAAAAAAAATAGTCTGTCTCCTCAGAAATCATCACGATTTCATGATTGGATATTTTACGGATATGCCGTGCGGCAGAACTTCCGGCAATACCATTACCGATAATCACTATTTTCATAATCAGGATATTAAGATAAAAAATATTGATTCAGAGCCACCATATTATTCATTCAGATTCCAGTCATATTCCCTGTAGGTAACTTTAGCATTGTCTTTCACCTCTACATCGGAGTATTTATTAATAAAGGCAATTACTCCTCCGGCAGCGGCAAAATCATCCTTATACCATTCAAAAATTTTGGAAAGTTCCGCTTTCTTTTCAGATATTACATTGGCTTCCTTATTGTTAATAAATGCCTTTGCCATTTTTTCAAGCTGAGCGTCCAGTTTTTCCGGCATGAAGGCTTCATTGTGCAGTTTCGGACAGGATTTGGCTGCACAATTTACCGCAAAGTGAATTCTTGGCTCCTTGAAAGTAGGGCGGATAATTTCATTTTCAATTTGATTCAGGGTATAGGTTTTATCCCCGATTTTTGCAATCGCCTGATCCCATGGCTTAGCGGTAATTTTGGTAATACTGGAAGTAGGATAATTTTCTATAATCATCTTTATCGTATTGGCATTATAGGCATTAATCCAGTAAGCGAGGCGTTTGTTTCTATCCCAGCTTTGTTGCGGTGGATTGGCTTCGAGCACTTCAAGGTACTCATACAATTTGTCTTTTTCGGACTTAATGCCTTTGTAGTCCACTTTTCCGGTTGAGGATACATATTTTTTGAGCAAATTATTGAAAACACTATGAGACAAATCCGGTTTTTTAGGGGAAGGGTCCTGCATTTTCTGAGGTTCAGATTTAGGCGCTTCGGCAGGAGGAGACTTGGGCCTTGGAGGAGGATTGGTACCGGGAGCCGGAGGAATTACCGCACCGGTAGAGGTCTGATTAGGGCTTTGAGGCGTGGTCGGGTTTCCGGATGATTTAACCGGAGGGGGTGGAGGTGTGTTTTTGGGGTCAGCAGAACTGGTTTTAGCGGTTGAAGGCTTAACCGGAGTATTATTTCCGGGCGTAGTTGGATTCACCTTATTCGTGCTTTGCGGTAATTCAGCTGGATTCTCTGTAGTAACAGGAGGAGTTTCAGTACCGGGTACAGTATTGGTAAAAGTACTACTGTCAGGAGCAGTAACCGTATTTTGAAGAGTATCCTGAGAGACTGCGTTTTCTTCTCCTTCTTTTTTACTTCCACAGGAAGATAAAATCACAGTAAACAGAAGCAGCGATAAAATACTAAAAAAAAGTTGTTTCATTTTATTAAAATATCATTAAATGGATGAGCATTGAATTATTAAACGAAAATTATCAACCCTGAGATGTCATTTTTGGGACGATTCTCAAAGAGAGTACTTTTTTGTATAAAGCAACGCAAGTTAATCAATAATCCGAGTTTATCAAATATTTTGAAAAATAAACACGATTAAGTTTTTAAAAAACGGAAAGTATTCAATAGTATGGGGCGTTTTTGGGTAAAAGCAATAAAAAAACGGAACCAGTGATTCCGTTTAAATTTATGTGCGGTTGGGGGGACTCGAACCCCCAAGCCTTGCGACACAGGCTTCTGAGACCTGCACGGTTACCAGTTTCGCCACAACCGCATTTGAGGGCACAAAAGTAGGAAGTTTTTATGGAAAGACTACAAAAAAATTTAACTTTTTCTGAAAAAAAACATACATTTCCTTTCCTTATATTCGCATATTATTGAATTTCAGGCACTAATAATTTACCCTCAAAACAATATTTCAGGGAAAATTTTCAGGTTTTTATTTTGATGTCATTCTGATTCATCCAGTCATAAATACTGATTCGCTGAATAGCAGCAGCCATAAGTGAAGGAAACTGATCAGGAGTACAGGCAAAACAGGGAATATCCATACCCGCAAGAATTCCGGCATTCCGCGTATCGTAAAAAGGAGAACCTTCATCGTTCAGCGCAAGCAAAGTAATAAAATTCACTCCGGAGCTTTTGATTTCGGCTACTCTGCGGAGCATTTGTTTTTCATCCCCTCCTTCGTATAAATCCGTAATTAATATTAAAATTGTGTCATCAGGCTTAGTAATAAGTGTCTGACAATACGCCAGGGCCTTATTAATATCTGTTCCTCCGCCCAGTTGTACCCCGAAAAGAATATCGACCGGGTCTTTTATATTCTCTGTCAAATCCGCTACCGAGGTATCAAACACTACCATTCGTGTATTCAATGCGGGTAAAGAAGCAAGGACTGCCCCAAACACCCCGGAATATACAACAGAAGAGCCCATAGAACCACTTTGATCTATACATAAAATGATGTTTTTATGAACCGATTGCCCGCGCTTACCACTCCCAATCAACCGTTCAGGAATAATCGTTTTATAAGCGTGTTGATAATGTTTCATATTCGCCTTAATCGTTTTATCCCAGTCAATCTCCCGGAATTTGGGCCGGTTGTTTCTCACGGAACGGCTTAAAGCACCTTTGACGGCTTGTTTGGTAGGATTTGTTAGTTTCTCCTCGAGTTGTTTTACCAGTTTCTGAATGATTACCCTCGCCGACTCTTTTACTTTCTGCGGCATTGTACGGCTCAGGGACATCAGCGTAGTTACCAGTTCAATATTTACTTCTACTGTTTCCAGAAATTCGGGTTCTGAAAGCAGCTCTTCCACTCCCAGCCTGTCCATTGCGTCTTTTTGAAGCATGGAGACGACCGTGGAAGGGAAGTATTTCTGAATATCTCCAAGCCACCGGTTCACTTTTGGAGATGATGAGCCTAACCCTCCCCTTCTGTCGGAATCATACAAAGCATCAAGGCTATCACATACCCCCTGAAGATTCCTTTCGCCTTCAGACTCCTGATCGCCCTCATTTCCCGGATTACTTTTCAGGTCAATAGAGTTACCGGCATCCGATTGCCCTCCTAAAACAAGTTTCCACCGCTGAAATTTATTCTTATCAAGCATATTTTTTTATTTATTTTTCAGATAGGTCTGTTTAAAAAAAAGAAAAGCATTATCCTTGTACCGGTTTATAAATCAGGTCTGTCCATTCTTTAAACGCGGATTCTATCAAGTTTGCATTTTCAGTATTAAGGGATACGGATTTTTCGGCTGCTACCGAATTGGGATTTGCCTTTACTTTTTGCTCAGTCATCAGCATATTCATGATTTTTTGGCGCTCAGGTACAGAAAACCGGCTGAATACCTTACGCATTACAGCCACATACTCTATAAACAGATTTTCTTTGAGTCCATGAAGCCATGCATCAATCACAGAGAGAATATCCGGATTATAAAGCAGAATCGTCACAGACTCCATCAGAAATCCATCCAGCCACCGCATAGAAAACTGCGTATCCATTCCGGACGAAAGCGCAGCGGATAAACAGATACGGGTTTTTTCGATAGGGATTTTCCCGGAATCATTCAGAATTCTCACACTTCCTCCGGCGATTTTACCATCTACTCCCTGCAATTCCACAATTTTATCCATCATTTCAAACCATTGAGCAGAAAATTCAGGGTTTCCTAAAAGAATCATGACTTCATGCACCCTTTTTATTCTGCCCCATATATCATTCGAAGCCTCAGCATCAAGAGAAACGCACAGGTAAGGAAGAGAAATACAGATACGCGGAATAATTTCATCTATCAGCTCCCGGACGGTTTCCAAATCCGTTTTATAGATATCCGTAGTAGAATACCTTGAGATACTCACCAAATCCGGTAAAACATCCATCAGTGAGAAAATATCTCTCGACTGAGTAGCCAGATTTTTAATTTTTTTCAATAGTACTCCGTTCAGCTTAGGAAGTTCGGCCCTCAGGGTATCCTTGAGCAGTTTGGTTAATTCTGAAAGGTCCGATGAAGAATGAATTCTGTTGGCAACCAGATTCGATACAGCATCATAAACTGTATTACCCCAAACCCCTGCTTCAATGATGGCCATTTCCATCTCAGGTTTCCATTTCAGGGTCCAGTTCTCTTCTGAGCCAAGCCGTTTATTATGATCCGAATACTTTTTCTTTTCAGCCCATTTTATCTCTAAAAGTGACATACGGTGTAAGAACCGGCTTTTTTCCAGCCCTCTTGGCTCCCTTAAATCGAGTTTAACCTCTGATTTTCCGGGCGTTCCCCAGTATGCCATCATCCGGAGTTTTTTAAGCTGCTGCTCCAGGTCATTTCTCAGGGGTGAATTTTTGAGCTCATTGGGGACTGCTCCCATTTTGGTTCCAATAATCAATTCTTTTTCGATAATCTGAACCGTTTCAGGATAGCCTCCTCCAAAAATCGTAGTTGCAGACTCCATCATATCCTGTAATCCCGGAATAGCCTGCTCCCTGATAATGGCAAGTGTATTTGCCAGTCGGACAGCTTCGATAATATGTGCTGAGGAAGCGTCCATTTGCTCCTGGCGAAGCAATCCTGCTGCCCTTGTCATCCATAAATTCAGTACTTTTTCCCGTTTATTTTTGAAAAGCATATCATACCAGGCAGGAGAAACTACCCCTGCCCCATATCCGGAAGAAGTCGAAAGACGTTCATAAGTCCAGGGAATCCAGGTATAATTTACGGGGACTTTTTTGAGTTTTTTCAGCAACTTCTCGTCTTCTTTGGCTGTCTCCGTATAAGAAGGCAAAGCCGGTGTATGCCACGCACCACAGACAATCGCTATATTCTGATAATTATCCCCGATAGTCTCCCGGATTGTCGTACGCATTTTGGCTTCTCTCAACTCCGTTTCATAAGACTCTTTAAAGTTTAATTCTGAACGCAAGGCCGTCATCAATTCCATGATAGCCTGAAAAGCAGGCTCTTGCCCGCCTTGTTTTTCTATTACTTCTTCCCACCATCTTTCACCGTCAGCATAGCCCGCAAGCCTTCCGATATACCCCAAAGGGTCATGCCGGATAGCAATATCGTCCGGGCTCTCCTCTTCTGAGTCGTCTTCTTTCCGGGGCGAATGAGTAAGTGCAAGCCAGTTTTCCTTGGGTAAATCAAAGCACCGGAGATGAATATTATTTTTAAGGCAATAGGAAACCGCCTGCCATTCCGGAGAGAATTCCGCAAAAGGATAATAACTAGCTGCCGCAGGCTGATCCGGATTATATATCAAAAGGGCAACCGGCGGTTTCATTTTTTTATGCTGCACAATTTCCAGTGCGTCCCTTATATCCGAAGGCATTTCAAGCAGTACCGCATCGGGCTTTATCTTTTTCAGCGCCTCCACCAGATTGCGGGAACTGCCCGGGCCGTGATGTCTTATACCAAGATAATGAATTTTCATATTAGAAAAAAACTGAAGAAATGGACAGAAATAACAAAAAATATAAAAAACTGCTTATTTGAATTCCTTGCAGGCTCTGTATAAATCTTTCCAGTTTTCACGCTCTTTTACCACTGTTTCCAGATACTCATTCCATACTACTGTATCCTGAACCGGGTCTTTAATAATCGCACCAATCAGGCCTGCAGCCAAATCTGCGGCTTTGAGTCTGCCGTCGCTGAAATAAGCAGCCAGAGACTGACCCTGATTAATCACTGAAATCGCCTCTGCAGAGCTCAAAGTACTGCTCGGTTGCTTGAGTTTGGTTTTGCCGTCAATGGTTTTGCCACTTCTCAACTCCCGGAAAATGGTAACGAGCCTGCGGATTTCCTCCACTGCCGGTTTTTCTGCAGGAAGATTGAGCGAAATACCGATTTTTTCAACCCTTGTCTGAACGATGGTAATTTCTTCTTCGAGCGATGAAGGCAATGGCAAAACCACTGTATTAAAACGCCGTTTTAAAGCGGCAGAAAGGTCATTTACCCCCTTATCCCGGTCATTGGCAGTAGCGATTACATTAAAGCCCCGCTGCGCCTGAACCTGAAAATTGAGTTCAGGTACGGGAAGAACTTTTTCAGACAAAATTGTAATCAGCGTATCCTGAACGTCCGCCGGAATCCTTGTCAGTTCTTCAACCCTGACCGTTTTTCCATCCTGCATTCCTTTCATCATAGGACTGGAAACAAGTGCATTTACAGAAGGGCCTTCAGCAAGCAGTTTTGCATAATTCCAGGAATAGCGTATCTGATCTTCGCTCGTTCCGGCTGTACCCTGAATCAATAAAGAGGAGTCTCCACTGATAGCAGCGGTAATATGCTCAGAAACCCAGCTTTTAGCAGTACCCGGTACCCCCATCAGTAATAATGCCCTGTCCGTAGCCAGGGTAGCCACCGCAATCTCCATCAGTCTTTTATTTCCAATATACTTGGGTTCGATTATCATCCCGTTGGGTAATTTCCCTCCGAGCAAATATAATAATACCGACCAGGGAGAAAGCACCCAATTTTCAGGTTTTTGTCTGGTGTCTGCTTTTTTGAGTGCTTCAAGTTCCTCTGCATATTGCACTTCGGCCTGTGGTCTTAGAATATGATTCATATTTTTTTAAAAATTGTTATTTTAAATTTCTGCACAAAAATACAGTTTTTTTTATATTTTTATTCATACGAAAATAAATACAAAATGTTCTTTTTGTTAGTAAAATCCAGTAATTACATTATTTTATTTAGCAATTCGCAAAAAACATGCGATATTTTTTATAGAAAGGCCTCAAATGGCGGCAAATACTTTCGGAATATAGTTTAACCTAAATATTTCTTTTAAAATAAATTTAGGTTAAAAGAAGAAAAACCATTACATTTGTGTCCTTTTTCACATCAGTATAAGGATTTTTTTAATTTTATATTCCAATAGTATGATATTATCAATCGTGGGGTACGGACATCCGACACTGCGTAAAAAGGCGTCTCCTGTCAATCCTGATTATCCCGGTTTGCAAAAGTTGATAGCAAACATGTTTGAAACGATGTATAAAGCGCATGGAGTGGGTTTGGCAGCTCCTCAGGTGAACGAATCGGTCAGAGTATTTATAATAGACAGTACTCCGATGGTTGATGAGCCTGAAGAAGGACAGGAACCCGAAACTCCGGTCAAAAAAGTATTCATCAATGCCAGAATATTGTCTGAGACCGGAACAGAATGGGGGTTTAACGAAGGATGTCTGAGCATTCCGGAAGTAAGAGAAGAAGTAAAAAGAAAAGATACGATTGTGATTCATTATTTCGATGAAAATTTTCAGGAAAAAACTGAAACCTACAACGGAATTGTAGCGAGAATTATACAGCATGAATATGATCATATCGAAGGTATATTATTTATAGACAGAATCTCGGCATTCAGAAGGCAACTTCTTAAAAACCGCCTGCTGAGAATACAAAAAGGAGATATCAGAACGGGGTATCCGATGAAATTCGCAAACGTAACGAAAGTAAAATAATTTTTTTCATTTTTTAATTCCTAATATTTCAATGGCAACCGTAATTACTCAACAAGAACTGTATGATGACATTATGATCATCAAAAAACTCCTGAATAAGGAGATTGTGAAGCATCGCGTGGGTTCTGAAGGTACCCTTTTCAGTCAGCAGGAAATTTATACCCGTCTGGATTTAATCCATGAAGCTGAGAGAAAAGGTTTCAGACATTTAGACCCAAGAATTATCCGTAAACTGGAAAAGTTGATTTCAGAAATTGAGGTAGTAATGAAATCATTGACATTTGAAGAAAGTACAGAATCCGAAGACTAATTTTGTTGTTTTATGAATCAATTTAAACGAGCTTTTTGCCTGAATTAAGGTGAAAAGCTTTTTTTTATTCTTACCACTTATCCACAAGCCCAAAACACAAAACACTAAATATCAATTACTTATAAAAATATGTGGAAAAATAGCTACATTATTCTTTGGAAATTCGCAATTTATCCTTAACTTTGCAGCCCCTTCAGTCATAAATATCTGGGACTAAGGGGAATACAAATGGATTATAATAACGGATCATACTTTGCAGACAGACTGGACGAGTGGAAAAAGCGGAGCGGGAAGGACTCGTGGACAGTGCTTAGAATCATGTCTGAGTTTGTAGAAGGATTTGAAAAGCTATCAACTATCGGGCCTTGTGTATCTATTTTTGGCTCAGCACGCACAAAACCCGGTACAGTATATTATGAACTTGCGGTTGAAATCGCAAAAAAAGCCACCGAACTTGGGTTTGGAGTAATTACAGGCGGTGGACCCGGTATAATGGAAGCTGCCAATAAAGGAGCTTTCGAAAACAAAAGTACTTCCGTAGGTCTGAATATCAATCTGCCCTTTGAGCAGCATTTCAATCCTTATATTCAGGAGAACAAAAACATCAATTTCAACTACTTCTTTGTCCGTAAGGTTATGTTTGTGAAATATGCACAGGCATTCGTCGTTCTGCCGGGAGGATTCGGTACGCTTGATGAGCTTTTCGAATCTCTTACACTGATTCAAACCCTTAAAATAGACCGCTTTCCGGTAATTTTAGTCGGTACTGAATTCTGGGGCGGATTGGTGGACTGGATTAAGAAAACCCTGCTCGAAAAAGAAAACAATATTTCTCCGGGCGATCTGGACTTGTTTTATATGGCGGATACTGCCGATGAAACCGTTGCGATTATCCGGGATTTCTATAAAACAAATTTAATTCAACCAAATTTCTAAATATATAAAAAAATATACCCTTCCGGTAAAGGGAATTATCATTAAATCATTGTTCAACTAAGAGGGAAAAGGACTTACTTTAAGAGTAAGGATATTTAATTAAATTTTTCTTAAATATTTGAAATATAAACAATTAAAAAATGTATCGGCTTTTTTAACTTGTTTCAGCCTTGTACCTCTAAATACTTTTAGTATGCATTCTAAGATAGTTTATTATCTTGTACCGTCATTATTGGCTACCGGTGGGGTAGTATTAATTAAAAACCACAAAACACCTGAGGGTGTACAGAGCGTAAAGTATGTAACCCAAAATCTGAGTCTGCTTTCCTCCAGTATTTCAAGAGGTGTAAAAAACACAAACAAACCTGCATTTGAAATTGTAACCCCTGATCAGTCCGTTTCTCAGGAAGTCCCCCAAATCGTTACTGACGAATCCGCTGAGATTCAGTTTTGTGGCGAAAAAGTGCCTCTTGAGTTTCAGCACGTTCTCCAGAAATTTGAGAACGAAATCCGGAAAAACAAAGAAGCCAGAGGCTCTCTGCTTCAATCCATCAAAATCGGAAACCGCTACAAGGCCGAAATTCTCCGGACACTGAAAGAAAACGGAATTCCTGAAGATTTCTTCTACCTCGCAATGGCAGAAAGTGGTCTTAACAATCTTACCTCTCCCAGAGGTGCCAAGGGTTTCTGGCAGTTTATGGAAGACGCCGCAACCCGTTCGGGACTCGAAATCAGTGCTACAGTAGATGAAAGACTCCATCCGCAAAAGGCTACACTTGCCGCAGCAAAATACCTTAAATCCCTCAGAAAGTATTTCAAAAGCTGGACTCTTACCGCTGCTTCCTACAATATGGGTGCAGGCGGACTGATGAATGCAATGAATTCGCAGGGAAAAGACGATTATTATTCTCTCAATCTGAATCCGGAAACCTCTCAGTATATTTACAGGATTGTTGCCCTGAAGTACCTGATGGAACAGCCTCAGAAATTCGACGTAAACGTAAATATTAAAGCCAAATATGCTCCGATTCCTTATTATATTGTAAAGGTGAATCAAAGTATCTCTGATTTGGCTGAGTTTGCCCGTGAGAACAATTCTAATCTGAAAACGCTGAAAAGCATGAATCCCTGGCTGATTGCAGATAATCTTGAAGTAAAGTCCGGTAAAGTATATGAAATTCGCTTTCCTAAATCTGCAAATCTCGTAGCAGAAGAAATGCTTGCTTTACCGTATCGTCCGGGAATGAATCGTAAGGATTTAAGAGACAGCATTCTGAAATCCTTTAACAGAAAGGAAAAAGCAGTTACAGAAGAACCCAAACCGGAATATACTTTCTAATCTTTAGGGTTTTCTATCATACTAAACGGATGTATTCAGGTACATCCGTTTTTTTTATTTTCATTTTCCGGAATATTCTATTCATTATCTCTGAATTTTTTTTTTATCTTTGTAACCAGCATTTTTTTATTTACTTTTAAATCTAACAATACAATGAAAATACTCATTTCTTTTGATGATACAGGAAGTATGTCATCTTTGCGCAAAGTAGTCAGGGAAAAATGTACGGAATTCGTAAACCACCTTTTTGACCGCTTCAAAGGCTTGCAAATCGGCGTAATTATCCATAATGACTATTGCGATGCCGATACTATTCAACAACTGGATTTTACTTATGACAGAAAACAGATTACCGAATTCATCAACCGGAACTCCTCTATGGGAGGCGGGGATTCTGATGAATGTTACGAATATGTACTTCAGCTTGCCACCGAAATGAACTGGGATGACACCGACAAAAAAATTCTCATCATGATTGGGGACTGCAATCCTCATCCTGTAGGATATAAACACAATGGAAAAACCTATAATATAGACTGGAAGCAGGAGTCCCAGAAACTGGCAGATTTAGGTGTGCAGATTTATGCAATTCAGGCGATGGGAAACCGTTCCTCTTCCAAATTCTATGAAGGGATGAGCAAAATCACCGGAGGCGTAAAACTGGACCTTACTCAGTTTAAAAATATCCCGCAATACCTCACCGCAATTACCTATCAGCAGGAAGGAAAACTGGAAGAGTATGAAAACTCTGACGAAAGTTTCAAAAAAGATTATATGCTCAGAAATATGTTCTCCAAACTCAAACGCGGTGCGGTTTCCATGGAGGAGATTGATGAAGACAAAATCGAAATGCTTTCCCGTTTTCAGGTAATGAACGTTGAATATGACTGTCAGATTAATGACTTTGTAAGAGAACACGGACGCTCTTTCAAGGCTGGTTCAGGATATTATCAGCTGGCAGGCAGCGAAAAAGTGCAGCCTCACAAAAAAATCGTTTTTGTACACAGGGAAACCGGAGAAATGACGGACAACGCTGATTTCTGCCGTGGCAAACTGGGAATTCTGGGTGAACCCGGAACGGTAACGGTCTCCCCCAAAAAGTGTAAAGACGCGCTGGCCGAGTATGACGTATTTATTCAAAGTACCTCCTACAACCGAAAACTGGATGCTGGAACCAAGTTCCTCTATGAACTGGAAAGAAGTTAATCCCCTGAATTATCATGTCCTTAAAAACTCAGACAGACCAGTTTCTTTACAGGCGTTTTAGTGCGGATGACCCGGAGAAATTAAAAGAACTTGAAACCCTCGCTCAAAAAGAGGGGGTAAATATATTGCAGTATGAATCCTTGCTCAGAAGCGGGTACAGTAATTTTCCGGATGTCAATCCGCTCAGAGGAAAAATCTCCCGTTTGTCTTTTACGTGCGACTACACCGGGCTGAAAATTCCCTATTATCTCTATGTCCCACCGGGATATTCTCCAGGGAACCCGTCTCCCCTCACCCTGATTGCACATGGGGGGAATAATGCCATGTCTCCCGACGAAGCCCTGGATACAGCGCTGGACTATATCCGGGCATACTCTCCTATCGGAGTAAATGGTAATCATATTCTGGCAGCACCGGCAAGTTCCAGGGGATGGGGTTCAGTTGGGGTAGGAAATCTCTTTTCCCTCCGCTCATTACTCACCCGAACCTTTCATATTCATCCTGACAAAATCCACATTACGGGTCAATCGATGGGTGGACATCTTGCCTATCGTATGGCGCTTTGGTTCTCTGACCGTTTTGGGGCAATTTCACCACACAGCGGAGGGTATGATTATGTATCTCAGGATATTATCGTGAATCTGCTGGATTCCAAAGCCTATTCTGTATTCGGTGAATATGAGCCTTACGGAATCAACGAAGCCAATAAAATCAATGAGCAATGGCTGAAAAAACAGCAGACAAACTGGGTTTTTGTAGAGAAAAAAGGCGGAGGACACAGCATTTATCCGGATGAGATGAACAACATCATCCGGTTTTTCAATCAGTATCCCCGAAATCTCTATCCTCCAAAAGTAAGGATGAAAATCAGGGGAAGCATGATTTTTGAAGGAGAAAGTCACCCAAACTGGGGCAATGAAATGATTAAACCCATTCAGGGCCGAACCTTCTCTTCCCGCTCCCGTTACTGGCTCAGAATCATGAAAGGCATAGACATGAATCAGTATATGGAATTATCCGGTGAAATCCGGAACGGAAATATTATCTCTGTTCAGCAAAAAAATGTTTCGGAATTTGAGTTGTGGTTACACCCGAAAATGGTAGACTGGAGTCAAAAAGTAAAAGTAATCCTTAACGGAAAAACCATTTACGAGGAACTTCCCTCCGAAAATCTCAAAGAGATGCTCACACATGTCAAAGAATATGACGACAGGGGGCGGATATTCTATCAAAAACTGGTTTTTAATGCATGATTCAGGTTTTTACCACTTTTTATAATAAAAAAGAGATGATTCAATATTTCTCCCAAAGTTGTCTGTTGATTGTCTTTTATCTGCTTTCGTTTTTGCCGGTTTACAGTCAGCCCGGGATTATGACGATGAAAGAAACAGGAACTGGTCCTTCTTCTGCTTTATATAGCCTTATAGCCTCCTCTGACAATCATTTTTACTGTGCCGGATACATTACAGATTCCACGCCTTCTCAAACGAATGGACATCTGATAAAACTGAATGAAAAAGGCGAAATTCTTTGGGAGAAAATCCTTGACAAAGGCCATAATGAAAAGGTAATTTCGATTTTTTCCGATAATCAGGGGGGCGTTTTTTCCCTTATGTCCCATTCTCCAGATTCCCTTTCGCCCTGGAAAAACCGGAAAACCTTTCTGATTCATTTTGACGAAAACGGGAATCTTCTTTCCGAAATGGCGCAGGAGAAAGAAAATGCACTTTTTCCGCCGGTTCAGCAATTGTCCGGAGGCGATTTTTTATCTCTGGTGTATCATAAAAATGCTGCGGATTCTGCCGCAAACCCGGTTCCCGGACTAGTGAAACTGAATGCAAAGGGAGAAATTCTCTGGAAGAAAAGCTATCTGCCGGATTCCGGAATTGTCAGTGAAGCAACTTTCATGCGCTTACCCAATGAGGAAATTCTGTTTATCATGGCAGTGAGTTTTCCGCCGGATAGTATGGATTTCTCAAAGTACTGGAAATGGAATCAGGAAGGAATTTACCTGATCCGGTGTAAAAATGACGGGACTGAAATCAGCCGGAAATATCTTCCGCCATTCTCAAAAGTCTATATTATCCAACCCACAAAAGACGGGAATTTTATAGCGGCAGGAAGTAAAAATGTGGATGAAGACTCTGATACAGAGATTGATATTTTCATCCGGAAAATCGCCATTTCAGGGGAAACGATATGGGAAAAACAAATTCATGTACAAAAATATGACTCTCCTATGGAAATTTCAGAGTTATCCTCCGGCAATATTATACTTTCCGCTTATTGTGGAGGCAGCTGGGTGACAGCCTCTGCGCACACCGCTTTGTTTGAATTGAGCGGAAAGGGAGAAACTCTTTGGAGCAAAGTTTTCCGTGACGGAAATTGTATCAATCAACTCGTTCAGAAAAAGGACAGTACTTACTTTGGAGTGGGTTTATTTTCTGAAACTTATGTACAGAAAGAGGATGATTCCTATTCTTTTTCCCATGATAAATCCTTCGAAAGCAAATCCCGTTTGTATCATCTCAGCAGCAATCAGGTATTATGGCAGAAACATCTTTCCACTTTCAATAGTTCGGAGCAGGCTTATTGTATCGAAAAAAGCAAAGACAACGGATTTTACCTTTCCGGGATAGACTTTAACGGAAACCATATTTTCATCCGGAAGATAGACGAAAACGGGAATACGTTATGGGTCAACAGTATGGGCACATGGAGTGCTTCGATGGAAGTACCTTCAGGCGTCACAGAACTGGCTGAAGGTGGCTGCATTGCTTTCAATAATAAAGATGATTTGTATCGTTTTTCTGAATCCGGAGAAATGCTCTGGAAAAACAAAAACCTTGACTTTAAGCATATTTCCGGAATTAAACCCCATAAGAAAAACACTTTTTTTGTAGCGGGTTCGGTTTGGTTGAATTACCCGGAAAATAATTTATGGTGGGGAATTACAGGAGAAGACGGCAACCTCATTTCAGAGAAAGAAAAACACTTTTCCTTGCCGGTAAAGGTCTGGGATATAGAAAAATGCAGGGATGAAGGATTTCTTCTGGGATGTGAAGCAGGCGAGCCGGGAGAAAATATCATTCAGCTTGTGAAAATTGACAAGGAGGGGGAATACGAATGGAATGAGCTTTACCCGATGGGAAAATCCTCTGAAGCCCGAAGCGTAGCCGAGTTAAAATCAGGAGGGTACGCAATTGGAGGGATTTCCTATAATCCGCAGGAGAAATACCGGGCGGTTTTGATAAAAACGGACTCCAAAGGAAAGAAAGAATGGGATTTAAAACTGGTGAAAACAGAGAGCGAATTATTTACGAGCGTAATCACCGTTGATACCGCAGGCTATATTTTGCTTGCAGCAACCCATAAGTTCAATAGCTATAAAGGAGAACAGGAAATTTATGTCACAAAAATATCAGAAAAGGGAGAAATTATCTGGGAAAAATTCCTCTGTGGCGCAGGGTCTCATCAGGTGGGTGGGATTGCCCTTACGCATGACAATCATATTCTGATTACGGGCTATTCCAGTTATCATCAAACCCATAAAAGCGAACCGGAAATTTTGCTGGTGAAGGTAAAAAATGACTGAGCTGTTTTGATTTAAAATAATCCCTTACAGAACGATTAAAAATCTCATATCTTTGCTGTAAGATTACCAGTAGCAAATAAATACTTTTTTGGTTTTTAGCAGTATCATATTTTTACTTTATTTCTTACCGCTTTTTTTGTGGGTATATCTGCTTGTACCCAAATCCCTGAAAAATGCCGTTATCCTTATAGGAAGTTGTCTGTTTTATGCCTGGGAGTCCCCTCAGTTTGTGTTCGTAATCCTTACCACAACGTGGTTAGATTATCATTTTGTACGTCAAATGGACAAAGTAGAAAGCCCCTTTCTGAGAAAAATCTGGCTGGTTTTTTCTTTAAGCCTGAACCTTGGGTTATTATTTTATTTTAAATATTGTAATTTTTTTGTAGAAAATCTCAGCGAAATGCTTTCGGAAGGCTCCGGAACAGTAACTCCCTGGATAAAACTTGCGCTTCCCATAGGCATTTCATTCTATACCTTTGAAAGCATTACTTATGTAGTGGATGTTTACAGAAAAATCCATAAACCGCTTCGGAATTTCTGGTTGTATCAGGTTTATATCATGCTATTTCCCAAACTAATAGCAGGCCCGGTGATCCGTTATCATGAGATATCAGAACAGTTGACTAACAGAATCGAAACCGCTGAGCTAAGACTTTATGGCTTGTACCGTTTTATCATCGGACTTTCCAAAAAAGTATGGATTGCCAATACAATGGCGGGGTATGCGGCGGATATTTATAGTCATTCTCCTGATAAAATCAGTACTTTGGGAGCGTGGACTGGCGCACTCGCTTATACGTTTCAAATTTATTTTGATTTTTCGGGTTATTCAGATATGGCAATTGGGATTGGAAAGATGATGGGATTTCGTTTTCCCGAAAATTTCAATAATCCCTATTCTTCCCTGAGTATTACCGAGTTTTGGAAACGGTGGCACATCACACTCGGAGCGTGGATGCGCAATTATTTATATATCCCTCTAGGGGGAAATCAAGTAACCCCTCCTTACCGCATTTATGTGAATCTTATGGTGGTCTTTTTGATATCCGGATTCTGGCATGGAGCGGAATGGGCATTTGTCTTTTGGGGGCTGTATCATGGATTTTTTCTGATTGTGGAAAGGCTTTTTTTGCTGAAAATTCTCCAAAATTTACCAAAATTCGTGGGATTATTCTATGCTTTTTTGGTTGTAGTGATAGGCTTAGTATTTTTCAATCTGGAGGAAATTCCCAAAAGCATAGCATTTCTCAAAATAATGTTTGGGGAGGGCAAGCCTGATGCCTATCAATCCACAATGGATTTTATGTTCTTATTTTATTTCACTCTTGCCTTTCTATTCAGTTTTTGGATACTCCTTCCAAAAGGAAAAGCAATTCAGGAAGTCGTTTTTTCAGAAAAATACGGGTTTAAAGAACACGTTTTTGCATCCTTTCTCAGTTTTATTTTTTTAATCCTTTGCGCAGCCAAAATTACCGGCTCTGATTTTAATCCATTTATTTATTTCCGTTTCTGATATGAAAAATCAATTCCAGATTTTATTTTATTTATTGCTAACGGGCTGGACATTGTTTCTCGTAAACGGAATTGTGCCCTTTTATCAACCGGATGCTTTACACGGTGCGTTCACCCCTTCACAAGATACCGTACTCTCCTGGAAAACGTGGTGGAGCGGGCGATTTCAGAAAAAAATGAATCTCTATTGTAATGATCATGTCGGTTTTCATCCAAATCTGGTGCGGCTCAACAATCAGATTGACTATAGCCTTTTCAGTAAGCTCCATGCAAAATCAGTGTTGATTGGAAAGAACGGATTCTTATATGAAAACGGATTCAATCGGACGTTGGAAGGAAAAGATTTTATTGGAAGTGAAGCAATGGCAAAACGAATGAGAAAATTAAAAAGCATTCAGGACACCCTTCAGAAACAAGGGATTCCCTTGCTGGTAATTCTTGCTCCTAATAAAACTCGTACCTATCCGGAATTTCTCCCTGATTATCTGCCGCTTCATCCGGTTGATTCCAACAATTACAATATTTCCTTACAACTTCTAAAAGAACTTAACATTCCCTTTATGGACGTTTCAGAATGGTTTGTAAAAATCAAGTCCGAAAGTCCCTATCCTTTGTTTTCGCCTTATGGAATTCATTGGTCAAGGTACGGAGTAGCACTTGTTGCGGATAGTCTTACACATTATCTGAATCAAAACGGATGCTATACTCCCGAGCTGACTTATACGATGAAATACGAAAAAGATAAAACAAAAATTAGGGCTTCTTCTGATTTCGATATAGGGCTTGGGCTAAATCTGATGTTTTCCATCCCGCTTGATTCGATGCCTTATCCGGAATTCAACTATATTCATCAAACCGATTGCGCCAAAAGTGCGCCTCTTTTTTTGGCGGACAGTTACTATTGGATGTTTATTTATGAAGAAATTTCCCGTAATCAATTCGGCAATCAATGGGTTTTCTGGAACTATGGAAAAGAGATATGGACTCAGGAAGTAATGGATAAGCATAAACCCTACGAATTGATTAACAACAAACTTTCTGCTTCTGAATTATACAAATATGATGCCTTTATTCTTATCATTTCAGAAGGAAATCTCAGCAAATTTGGATATGGTATGCTGGATTAGGTTGCTAAAAACACAGAACTATCCACTTTGCTTTTGCGTACAAAGAAACATTAGTTTGTTTAATACACTTTTTTAAAAAATTTACACAATTTATGAATTTATTTGCAAAATTTTTTTTGTTTGTTTCGGTTTCTATGCTTCTTTTTTCCTGCAATAATCAAGTACGTAATCACTGCTGCGACACAGACACTCAGCAGTTTACAGGGGATAGCGTAAAGGTATTTGCGCCCAATGCTTTTACCCCAAATAAAGACGGTCTGAATGATTTTTGGAGTTATTCAGTAAATAATCCCAGGGCTTTCATACAGCATCAGCTTACGATTTCCTTAAACAAGGTTGCTCTCCTCTCGAAGGTTGACACTTCTGTCATTTCATTTGACGGTGTATTCAATGGTAAAGACCTGAAAGAAAATATTTTTGATTACAAACTGGTACTTATCCGTACCGATAGCTCAGCAGTTTCACTCACCGGTACGATTTGTCTGAGAAAGAAAGTTCCTTTATGTTTGGGAGAAATTGCAAGTTGCCGGTTTCCTGATCAGATTGACCCCGATAGTGGTTTTGTCCATCTGTCCAATGATAATATAGACATGGGTTGCGAGTAAAACTCAGGGATGATATTACAAAAAAACCACAGATTCGGAAGTTTCCTTTTTCTGTGGTTTTTTTAATTGCTATAAAAGACAGGATTTACTCAATCAATGCATCAGTATAATTTTTCCGCTCACCATTTTGGTCTGAGAATACATTCTGTAAAGATACGCTCCTGCACTTAATACCTGATTCTGAGCGTCTTTTCCATTCCAGATAATTTCCTGTACTTCTCCTGCATTGGGCTGCACTTCAAATTTCTTTACTACTCTTCCGGTCAAATCCAGAATTTCAATCGTAAGATTGTCTTTTTCTGTATTGACAAACTGAATATGGACTTCATCATTGAAAGGGTTCGGGAAAACTCTGTGTACCAGAGAAGGCATTTCAGTACCATTGATTCCGGTTACGTTATAGGACAAATCCGGCTTCGGGAGTTTTTTGGAAGTATATACATGATACTCACCCGGCTGGAGCGTAATTGAAACGGTGGCTGCATTTACGGTAATACTATCTCCTGAAAGGTAATCATACCATGTACCGGTATTCTGGAAGCCAATACTGGAAGTAGTATTTGTAACCCCGAAATTTCCGATTACATTTACATTCATGGAAGCATGATTGAGCTGAACCTGTTTTACCTGAGAAGATACATTCTGGGTGAAATTAGTGGTCTCAAACGCAGGCTCGGTCGTCCTTAGATGAATCATTGCACTATAAATCTGATAAAGGCGATTCCGGTTCAGGTCTGTGAAATAATCCCATTTTACAGGTTTTTCACATACACGGCAAGGGTCATCAATCGAGATATCATAGCCTACTTCCCCGAACTGCCAGAGCATTTTAGGACCGGGTACAGAGAAGAAAAATGCCGCCGCCTGAGCCATTCTGTCCAATGAAGTATTGAGGTCTTTGATATTGTAACTTCCGGAAGCATTTCCATAAGCCAGATTATTAAACATCAGTCTTTCTTCATCGTGACTTTCCATATATCCTACAAGGTGTGGATCATTGAAATTACGGCTTTTGTGAGAAACCCCACTGATATCCCAGCTACACTCTGGGCCGGACGGAAATCCCATCGTGGACTGATTGTAAGGACATACCATTTTTCCCCAGGTCATCATTCCATAATCAGCCAGCACCTTTTCTTCGCTGTTGTCAGCAAAGTGTTCCAGTATCAGGATAGAGCCCGGGTCGGTAAGCCATATTTCATCGGCCATTCTTTTGAGATTGGTAATCCGGCTTGCGTCGTATTGCCCCCAAAGTCCAACATCCGAACCAGAGTTGGTTTGGGTAAATCCTTTGGATAAATCGAAACGGAACCCATCCACTTTATATTCCTCTACCCAGTATTTAAGCACTCTGTCCACAAAACTCCGGGTATCAGTACTATTGTGGTTCATGTCATATCCCACATTGAAAGGATGTTTTGCGTCCGGATTAAACCAGGGATTATTGGTGGCGGGTTTTCCAAGCCCTGCGTCCCAGTACATATTCACCATCGGACTCAGTCCAAACTGATGGTTTAGCACAATATCCAGCACAACGGCCATTCCGTTTTCATGGCAAAGGTCAATAAACTCCTTAAATTTTTCCGGGGTTCCATAATATTTATCCACAGCAAACATATACATCGGATTATAGCCCCAACTGCTGTTTCCTTCAAATTCCATCACTGGCATTAATTCTATTGTATTTACGCCCAATTCCTTGAGATACCAGAAAGTATCAATCAAAGCCTGAAATGAATGCCTTTTGGTAAAATCCCGTATCAGCAATTCATACACCACCAGATCGGTCGTTTTGGGTTTGATGAAATTATTCACCTGCCAGTTGTAAACAGGATAATTCGTTTGGAAAACGGATACAATACCTGAGGTTTTCCCCATTGGATAGGGCTTTAAATTAGGGTAAACAGAGGCGGGAATATAAGCATCATTCCATGGGTCTAGAATTTTTTTTGCAAAAGGGTCTCCGATAGTAATCGTATTTCCTCCATTATTTTTTACCAGAAACTGATATCCGTATTCCTGACCAGGCGTAAGTCCCGTAAGCTCTATCCACCAGAAACGGCCATCTCCTGAACGCTTCATGGCATAGTCCGGATGCGGAAGATAATCATTAAAATCACCCAGTAAATATACATATTCCTTGTCCGGAACCGGCGTATTTAAAACCACTCTTACGCTGGTGGAGGTCAATTCAAGGACTCCTCCTACCGTACCGGAGGGAGGACTTTGTACAACAGGACTGCCCTGAACGATATAATACACAGAATCCTTTACCACATTTGCTCCGTTCTGATATTCTGCCCTGACCCAGTAAGCTCCTGCTGTAGTGGCAGTAGTACTGTACGAAATCTGATTGGACCCGGAAACAGACTGTACCAGGGAGTTATTAATATATAATGATAAATCACCATTGGCTGAAGCATTGGCAGTAATATTGATATTTGCATTCAATGCATAGATTGTACCATTCGAAGGGGTGGCAAAACTCACCTGAGCACTGGAACCGGAATATAAATCATAATAAATATCCTGATTATTGGGATCTTTCCCTACGATAGTACCTGCTGCATTTCTGAATACAAATGCCATTTTAGATGCAATTTCAGAGGTACTTGTAAAACCATAATATGTACGGATATGATATTTAATCTGATGCTTATTATTTCCCAGAGAGGTCATCAGCAATTTGGGGTTACTGGAAGGCCAGGGAAGAAGCTGAACATATTGCCAGTCTGTCTGTGAGGTACTGTTACTGGTAATCAGTCCTGTGTGAATATATACAGGTGAAATGCCTGTAAGTGCCCCGTTTCCAAGGGAAGCATCATATACAATCGTAACCGTATCATCCACAGTAGGAAAAGCCGGAGTTACTGTGATTATTTGTGCCTGAGACACCTGCACAATCAAAAAAAACAACACAATTTTAAAAAAGGAGCGAAGCATAATCTTTTATTAATAAATAGTGAAGATAAAAAAGTTAGTTATTTGAATATTATTTACTCTGGATGAGTAACTAAATCAGGAATAAAAATGTTAATTAACAATCATGATTTTTTCTGTACGGGAAACATTTCCGTTTTTTACCTGAACCAGATATACCCCTTCCGGATAGTCAGACAAATTCATCTGAAAATGATTTTCGCCGGAAACAACTGAAAAAACAGTTTCTTTCAACAAAGCCCCCTGAATACTGTAAATAGAAGCCGTAGTGTAAGAGTCGCTTCCCTGAGGCAAATTAAGGGAGAAATTAAGGGTATGATTAACGGGAGAGGGATAAAGCCACAAATTTCCCGTTCCGAAAGCGTCCTGTATTGCATTGGGTTGAGATACAGTAAAATACTGATTTCCGGAATAATCATTAAAATTAACGGTATCCGGTTTTGCCAGATTATT
>JAIBAH010000096.1 GCA_019695295.1 Bacteroidia bacterium
AAGTCTTGCGGCAATCCCTTACCGAAGAAAAAACCACAATCCCCGTTGTACATCTGCCCGAAGGAGTGTATATTTACCGAATCAAAACCGATAAGGAAGCGTATTATGGAAAAGTGGTTATACAACGATAGGGAGAATGGGATTTATTCCCTTTCAAACAGCAGAAACATAACTAACGTTATGCCGCTTCTCCATTCAGAGACCGGTCTTTATCATTTCCCTCAAGTCACCCTTCGGAGGACTTGAAGGAACGGTTTATATTTTTTTTGGATTTTGCCTTAATGTTTAATCACGATTTTATTTCGCCCTTTCAGAATCCCATTGGCTTTTAACTGATAAAAATAGATTCCATCAGTCAGAGACGCTGTATTAACCGTCAAAGATTGATTTCCGGCGGATGAAATGTATAATTTCTGACCTTGTATTTTTCTCCCGGTAATATCCACCATTTCCCACTCATACAATGCAGGGTGTGTAGTTGCCCATTCGCAGAGAAAAGATTCGGAAGCCGGATTGGGGTAAGTACGGATTTCAGTCAGGGCATCTGTTTCGGGGGCGATACCAACGAAATTTTCCAGATTGGCAGTGAAAATCCCGTTTCCGTGTGTGGCTACTGCAACGAGCCCATCGCCCTGACGGGTTTCCACCATATTTACAACAGTCGTTCCAATTCCCATAGGGTTTTCCCATGACCAGAAAGTACCTGCGGTAGAAACCGTGTGTTCTGAAAGAGAATCAGCAGAATAAAGCCCCGTACTCGTTCCCGCAAAATATTTTTTACTGCCATCTGAGAGCGGTAAAATAGAAACCCACCGGATAGAAGGTGCATTCCCTGTACCAAACGTATTCACTTCCAGATTTCCCCCTGCTTTTTTCCAGGTAGTCCCGGCGTCCTCAGTGTAAAACAAACTATATATATCGTAGTTGGAATACACCGCTACCACCTTACTTCCGTCCGTAGGGTCAATCGCCAGGCAGTTTACATAACCGTCCGCATTGGTTGCCGCAGGAATGGAAATGTCCGTCATTGCAGGAGTACCCGTATTCGCATTGTCTATCCTGTAAATTTTATTTTTCGATGTTCCGGCATACACCCTGTTTGCAGGATTGTTGGAGGATACCGAAATAGCGGAGAACTGCCCTGCCGTAGAATCCGGAAATCTTGTCCAGCCCGTAGCGATAGAATCCCATTCATTGGAGAGCGGAAGACTGTTCAGCATATCATTTCTCCAGATAAAATGCCCTCCCGCAACGTACATCAGATTATCATCATTGGGGTCCATGACCAAAGGATTTATGAAAAGATAATCTTTAGCACCAATCGGGTCAATCCGGTTATAAGCAAGAATATTTCCGGCAGGATCCAGCTCACATTTGGCGATTTTTCCCTGCTGAATTGAAAAATAATAAGCAGACTTATTTTCTGCTACTCCCAGAAATGCTCCATCTCCGTTGATAGTCATTTTCCACGGGTCAGTCAGATTCGTGCTGTTGGAATAAAAATTGGCATTATCCTGCAATCCGCCTATCATCATCGGGTCTCCCGGCGTTCTTTTGTCAAAGCCAACGGTATAAAACTGAGAAGTCATATAACCTTTTCCCTGATTGATCCACTCTACAGTGGAAGCATTACAATCCATCGTCAGATGTACCCCTCCGTCAGAAGCGGAATACATCGTATTGGGTGTCTGAGTAAACCAGATATCATGAATATCGGGATGATGATTCGGATACAGCTCAAAATAGGGGAGAGTCGTTCCGGGTTTATATCCGCCGATATGGGTAATATTATTATTCGTAGTAAATCCATCAGTAGAACGGTAAAGACTGGTTCCTCCTATAAATACATTTCCCGTTCCGGGTTGTACTTTTACCACCAGATCATATCCCCCCTGACAACTGAATTTATCAAAAGAAGTCCCGGTATGAGGCAAATGAGAGGAGAGATCTTCCCATTGTCCGCCTGCACCGGTACCGTTTCCACTTATGTAAGTATATTTCCACAGGCTTTGCCAGTCAGTGTCACTGATGAAAAAGGTAGAATTACCGGAATTCGGAGTGCTGCCCAGAAAATAAACTTCATTTTCATTATCGGGATTCACCCCAATCACAAAACGATTATACACAGCCGGAAAGTTCGGAGGGAGAATATTTGCCCACGTACTTCCGTTATTGGAAGAGCGCCATATTCCTTTCTGATCCCCTTCACTGCTGAGCGTAGCATAAACCACCCCCGCAGGAGTAACCTCTACATCCGTAAAATAGGAATAAGCGGCGGTATTTCCCCCTCTTACAGCACTCCATGCAGTACCCCCGTTAAGGCTGCGGTAAACTGCCCCCATTGTAGCCATAAACAATACATCGTTAATCGTATCCGTAGGGTTCATCTTTATCCTCCAGCCTGTCTGAAAAAAACTGGTGAAATTGTTCGGATTTCCACCCGCCGTAGAAGAAACAGAAGTCCATGTAATGCCTCCGTTGGTGGATTTGAACAATCCGTCTCCGAGATAAAAAGCCTCTCCTCCGCTTGCCGAAGTGCCATAGCATTCCCCCGAAAGGTAATACCAGTTATTGGTTTTTCCGGGCCTTGTGTCCTGAACAATGCTTACTACCCCGGGATGTTCAAAGGTAGGGGAAACCCGCATCCATGAATTTCCGTCATCTTCGCTTTTCCATAAACCACCCGAAACCCCTCCGGCAAAAATCCGGTGCTCGTTCGTTACATCCACCGCAAAAGCCCGGGTTCTGCCGCCTATGTTCCAGGGGCCTCTTTGTTGCCAGCTGATAGTGGAAGCCTCAGCCATTCTTGCATTCGCAAACCGGGTCTTTATAAATTCAAGTTCCTTAAAACGAATATTTTCCGGAATTTTACCCGTTACCGGACTTGCAAGCCTTAACTTTTCCCATTTTTCCCGTTCTTCATGATTTTCACCCAGTTCCTTTCCCGGAAGTTTGACTTTATGCTCTATTATAAAGGTAAAACAGAGATATCCCAGCAGAATAAAAGCAAAGCCTGTCAGAAGAGATAATTTAAATTTCATTGTGATGATTCTTTAATAAGTTTGCAGAATGCAATAATACTAAAGAATATTTATTTGCCCAAAATAAATGTAGGGCTTCGTCACAAATCTAAGAAGTACTTACCATAAATATGTGGAAAAGGATAAATTCCGATATTTAATATAATTAGAATGGCAATAAATTTATTATAAAGTATCATCTTTGTATTATATTTTCTTTGAATAATCAAACTTAACTTTAAAAAATGAAAAAAATAATTTATCTTACAGTACTAATTCTGACCCCTTTTCTATTAAAAGCACAAAGAGGAAATGAAATCTCTTTTTTTGAAGGCTCGTTTACGAATATGAAAAAAGAGGCATTAAGAGCCAATAAGCCTTTTTTTATTTATTTTTATTCCTTAGGTTGCTACCCGTGTTCTAAAATGGATTCCATTACCTTCGAAAATCCGGAGGTTGGAAGATTTGTAGAAAATAACTTTTATCCCTGTAAAGCAGATGGACTTTACCTTGGGGACGGAGGCATTGAACTCGCTCAAAGGCTGAATGTAACCCGCTTCCCGACCACAATTATTTTTGACCGGAACGGAATGCCGGTCTATGAAATTGAAGGGTTTATGGAGCCGGTACATTTTCTCGGAAACCTGAAACAGGAACTTGCCAATCTTTCCGTTCCGGGTCATTGTCCCGCAACTTCAAAGCATTATGACCCCTCTGAAAATGCAGTAGTCTCTTTGCCTGAAAATAAAGTAATTTATCCTCCAGGATTTAAATTTGATGTTCCGGTAAAGGAAAATAAGACGGAGGTAGCTTCTGTAGCAAGAATCAGCGGGAATAATAATACTCCGGATAATGTTTCTGTTGGCAGGGACGCTGCGTGGTTTGGGAATATGCCTTATAGTAATAATACTCCGGCTTCTTCAGGTCAGGTTATAATAGCTGACAGAGGGACTTCTTTAATCCCCGTACCCAAGGCGCCCGTAGGAGAAGGGATGGTAAAAAGAAGCGTACAAAAAACAACCCCTGCTGTAACTGCTCCTGTAAGCAAAAAATCTTATGGAATTCAGCTGGGTGCGTATGAAAAGCTCGAATGGGCCAATTATCAGCTAAATCAGCTAAAAAACCAGCTTACTGAGCCTTTGAGAATAGTAACGGTAAAACAAAATGATAAGGTAGTGCATAAAATCATTGCCGGTAGCTACAATAACCGTACACAGGCAGACGAAAGCATACAGGAAGTCCGTAAATTTGTAGAAGGGTGCTTTATTATAAGCCTCTAAACAACCGAAACCTGTATTTTTTCAATTGAATAAAAACAGTCATTGACTTCAGTTTTTCAACGCTGAAAATCAATGACTGTTTTTCGTTTTGACGGATTACTGCTTTATGGTAAATGTACACCTGAGACTCTGCATTCCTCAGCCGGAAAGGGAAGTCACCCCTTTGAATTTTATTACGGGGAGTAGTATTTTCAGACTGATAATTAGTTTAAATCCTGAAAAAGATCTTCCGTTAAAACATGTTGAGGGGGATTTATTTTTTTTGGGATTAATACTACGAATCATTTTATTTATTTTTTTTCAGGAAAAACAGTTTTGTTTAAATATTCTTATATAGGTTAAATGAAAAATCCATGATTGCTTTTTTATGATAAAACGGCATAAAATGTTTTTTAAATTACTGATAAATAATATTTTATATCTAAAGTTGTTTGTACTAAAAAAAGACATAACGGATATTAGATAATCTTAATCAGGGAAAGTATTACTTTTTAATAATCTTGTTTTTTGAGTTCCATTATTGTATATTATTCAGTTTTCTAAAAGTATAATATAGAAATTACATAAATACTACATATTAGTTTTATAAAGAAAGTAAATAAACCTGTTACTTTTGCATAATTAAACTAAAACAGCAGGGTAGGCTAAGGGGAGCGGGTAAAAATACGGAAAACATAAATATGTCTTTTTGTATAACCCGAAAAATAAAAAACAATTCTTTTCGTTATTTTAGCGGGTAGATAAATAAGTAAGGCAGAAAAGAAAAAAAGTTTAAAAAAAATATATTTGTTTAGCAATTTTCAATTTTAGTGTGCATAATTATTTATCTTAAATTTCGTCATTATGGCAAATACAGAACCAAATATTGAACAAACAGCCAGAAACATAATGCTGTTACAGGATGTTTTTCGTAAACATCAGCATGAGGTTGAAAAAAAGTTCGATATCTCCTATCTTGAAATGGAATTAATTCAGTTTGTCCTAAAATCAGGCCACCTTAAAATGAAGGATGTGGCGGATAATTTCTTTATTAAGCTCAGTACACTCACTACAATTATTGACAAAGCCGAATCCCACAAGCTCCTGAAGCGAGTACCCTCCAAGGAAGACAGAAGGGTCGTTTTTCTGGAAGTGACTAAAAAAGGGGAAGATATTTACAATAAATATGTAGAGCTGGTGAAGGACATCACCGAAAGGCTAAAGTCAAAGCTGGGAGAAGAAGACTTCAATCAGCTGGTCGGAGCGTCTGAAAAATTTGTACAAATGCCTCTTATATAAAAAGAGAGTTATATTATTTCCCCCAAGGTCAAAACTTTGGGGGAAATTTGTTGTTTTTATAAGAATCTGCATAAGGTTGGATTTTGCATTACAAAAAGAGGGATTTTTAGGCAGATTCTGTAGGATTTGAAAGATAATTTCAGCTGAAAAAGTACCTTTTTGCATCAGCATGCGTCTGAATCATAGGATTAAAACAGATACTCCTGCAGGATGACCGGGACCCAATAAATCATTATAGCATTTATCGTACCCGTGCGATTAATTTTTTAACAGAGTGTTTTTTAAATGACAAATAAAGAAGAATGGTTTTCGGATTGGTTTTGCTCTCCCTACTATCCGGTATTGTATCATCACAGGGATGAAGAAGAGGCTGAGCAGTTTCTCACCTGGCTTATGGATTATCTCAATCTTGAAAAACCCGGTAAAATACTCGACCTTGCCTGTGGAAGAGGGCGGCACTCCCGTTTTCTGAATCAGATGGGGTATAAGGTTCAGGGATGGGACTTCTCCAAAGAAAGCATTAAAGAAGCCAAAAAGTGGGAAAACGACAATCTTCGTTTTTTAGTGCATGATATGCGCAAAAAGTTCAGGGAAAAAGATTTCAGTGCGATTCTCAATCTGTTTACCAGTTTTGGATATTTTGATAATCCTTCAGAAAATGAACAGGTATTACGCAATATCAGAAGCAGCCTCAAGCCCGGAGGTAAGTTCGTTCTGGATTACCTGAATCCGGAATATTTAATTCCAAAATTAGTTCCTTTTGAAGAAAAAAATATCGGTAATATTCATTTTGAAATAAAACGATACATCTCTGATGGATTTATAATTAAAGAAATTACAATTGTTGATAATAAAATTATACACAAATTCAAGGAAAAAGTACAGATAATTACAGCTGGTGATTTTCAGAAAATATTTTCAGAAAATGGTTTTAATACTGAAATATGTTTTGGAAGTTATTCCGGTGATATTTTTTCTCCTCTCGGTTCTCCCAGAATTATTACTATAGCCACCGTGTAATTTATCCATCCCCAAAACATTCCTATATCCGGATTTCAGGATATAGGAATGTTTTGTTTTTTACATAAATTGTTGATTATTAGTTTTTTTTATTCCTTTTCGGACTTTTTTCCTATTCCCAAAAAACAATGGGTTCTTTGCCACCTTTAAACAATATGGTTCGTTATATGTTTATATAAGTATAAAAATCTATTGGGTTAATAATTCACTTATAAAAAATTGTATCATTGGATTTAATATTTTTTTTGATTAAGACTAAAAAAAAGTACACGAATTTAAATTATAAGTAATATGATTTAATATTTATAATTTAATAAAATTTAATCAATATGAAATATAGCACAGGGTTTGTATTACAATTTTATAAATGTATATAATCTGATAAATATAATATAATATGAATTTAATTAGTGTAAAATCAATGGAACAAAATGGAACGTTAAATCCTGCACAGGAAATCATTACGGGAACGCTTGAATGGCAATTCAGAGAATTTGTTATTCTGATGAGCCAAAAAAGAGAAAATCTGCTGAACAGTCATGGAATAACAGAGTCAGATATAGATATCATACGCTATCTGAATATGAATGAGGTAAAGAAAATGAAGGATTTGGGAGATGCTTTTAGCCTGAAGTTCAGTACACTCACCAGTACGGTGGACAGACTGGAAAGTAACCGCCTCGTGAAAAGAAAAAGTTCCAAAGAAGACAGAAGGGTGGTATTCGTTGTGATTGCACCCAGAGGGCGTACTTTTCTTCAGGAGTTATCCAATCTTTATATAGACGCAACGCAAAAGATTAAGCAACAAATGACAACTGAGCAGGAGAAAATGTTTTATGACAGTCTCGCCGGCATTACCGGAAAGGCCTGATATTGTTGTTTTTTATGACGGCTTTCGCTTATCAATTCTTTCATACTGTTTAACCTTCAAAGACTTAACGGAAAGAGACTGCTTTCCCCTCAAAAATACTCTGATTTTTTCAGGGTATTTTTTTTATTTTCGGGGAAATCCGGCCTGGTTGCGTGTGGCCTTGCCCTTCAGGATAAAGTTATTCCGTGTGTTTTCAGCCAGTCCTGTGCGGTTTTGTAATCCGGACAGTGCTTCTGCACCAATGACCAGAATTCCGGAGAATGATTGAAATGCACTGTATGACAAAGTTCATGAATTATGACATAATCAATGATAAAGGAGGGCGCTTTAATCAGTCTGTAGTTCAGTCCTATATTATTCAGGGAAGAGCAGCTTCCCCATTTTGACTTAGTATCCCGGATAAATACTTTTCCGAACCGGAATCCATGGTAATCAGCAAGTTGAACCACCCTCGGAATCAGGTACTTTTTGGCCTGAGTTTTATACCATGCTGTAAGTATCGCTTTATTGGCTGAGGGGAAGCCACTCTGAATTACCTCCCCCAGAATCATAACGTCCTCTTCCTCCCTGAGGGGTACAGGTTTTATATTGCGGTAATGCGCCAGTTTTTCTTCCACCCACTTACTTTTGGATTCCACCCATTTTTCTACTTCATGCTGGGGAAATGAAGTAGGAACGGTTACCCTGATCTGTAAATCAGGGAAAATTCTAAGGCTCAGGCCTTTTACATTTTTTCGGATTACTGTGTATTCAAATCCAGGCATAGCATCATTCGTAATATCCAAGGGTTCTCCCCACTTTCAGTAAAAGGCTCACCGCTTCTCTTCCTTTTTCTCCCAAAGAGAGCGAGAAATCATTTACATACAGGTTGATATGCGCCTGCTGTACATCAGGAGACATTTCCTGAGCATGTTTCCCTACAAAAGGCTGAACGATTTCTCTGTGCTGAAAGGCAAAAGCCACACTTTCCCGGATTTGTTTTTCTATCTTCCGGATAGTTTCCTGTCCCAGGCTTCTTTTCGCTACTATTGCGCCGAGCGGAATCGGTAATCCGGTTACTTTTTCCCAGTGAGCACCCAAATCCTGAATCAGCATCAGGCCCTGCTCCTGGTAGGTAAAGCGGTTTTCGTGTATAATTACGCCAGCGTCAGCTTCCCCGTTCAGGATTGCCGGCATAATATCATGAAACAGCATTTCTTTTTTATTTCTGATTTTCGGCGCAAAAAAGGTCAGCAGTAAATTGGCGGTAGTACTGAGTCCCGGGATAGCAACGGTTAGCTTGTTTTCTATGATTTCCTCAACAGTGAGGGGTCGTTTGGAGATGAGCAAAGGCCCGCACCCATGCCCTAAAGCACTGCCGGAGTCAAGCAGTTCGTACTCATCCATGACAAGGCCATAGGTATTATAGGAAATCTTAACGATGTCGGGCTTATGCTCAATTGCCATTTGGTTGAGGTTAAAGATATCCGCAAGCGTTAAGTTGTAGGTAATGCCATTCGTATCAATCCGGCCGTTTACCATTGCCTCAAAGGTAAAAGTATCATTGGGGCAAGTACTGAAAGCTAAATTTAATTCCATAGTATTATAAACCTGAACGAAAAAGATTGGTTTGAAATCTGTTGTATTTTTTTGTGAACCCGGCCCGGATATGACGATTTCTCAGGGCAAATCTTTTCTTTCTGTTTCCGGAATTGTCAGAATAAATCCACTGCCAAATGCCTTTGCCGGAGTCTGAAAACCAACCGGGGGAGGAGATGTAAGCATCCTTTCCACAACGGACAGGGCAGTGCGTGCCGTAAGTACATATCCATCAGGTAATGAGAGCAGGGCTGATTTTTTTTCTTGCCGGGCATTGACCACTTCCCCCCATACATAAGCGCGCGCACTCTGACGCATTTCCTCGCTAATAGGGTTTCCTCTTTTCCTTATTCTGCTTTCCGAAATGGATTTGATAAAAGGGATTCTCAGAAGAAATCCAAAATACCGGTTAAGTTTTGCGGTTCTTATCATTTCTTTGGAGGCTCCGGTGTAGGTAATGATTTCCGGAATTCCGGTAGAGTACCAGGCGGTTGCCACATCACCCCATCCGATATTCATAAAGAGCATTTTCCTGCTTCCAATGACTACTTCTTTTACAAAATTCGCTACCGGCACAGAGATGATTTTTCCGCCTTTGCGCATTACGGCAGGATGTCCCAGAGATTCATTCATGGTAAGTAAAGTACCCCTTGACATTTTTCCGCCTTTGGAAAAAATACCCAGAGAGAGGCTCACCGCATCCGGAAGTTGCTCCTTCAGATACAAAGACAAACAGTCTGAAGGGACTACATCATATCCTACGCCTGGCATGATTACGATACCGGCTTCTTTTGCCGCTTTGTCCAGAGAGGCCATTGCCTCAAACACAGACCACTCGCCGGTAATATCCAGATAATGTGTACGGGTTTTCAGGCATGCTTCTGCCATCGGCCGGGCAGTTTCTGAGAAAGGGCCGCCACAATGAAGAAGGACTTTCACGGATTCAATGGCTGAAAGTACCTTTTCCGTTTCATGTACCTCAAATACCCGGTAGTCAAAGCCGTATTCTTCCGATTGAGCCTTGATTTTTGCTTCATTTCTACCGGCAATCAGGGGTTTCATTCCTTTTTCTTTTGCAAGGCGGCAAATCAGGTTTCCGGTATAACCGTAAGAACCATAAATCAGAAAATCATACTGCGTAGTTTTTGTCATGGATACTGAATGATAGCTTCTCTTTCTTTTTTGAAAAAGAAGCGGGTGACGTTGAATTAATCAGCGGCTTCCATTACCTGCCTGAGGTAAGAAACGATATCTTCTTTCAGGGGTTTCCGGATGATTAGCATAATCCCAAAAATAACCCCCAAAAATAATCCAAGAATCAGATTGAAAAGCACAGAAGATTCCTGTTTGTCGTAAGGAGGATCCGGCTTATCCACAATCTGCACTACAGGAGTAAGCTGAAGCAGATTGTTCAGTGCGCTTTCCTTCATTGTAACGAGTTGAGCATACATCTGCTTTAATACTTCAGATTGTCCCTCTAATTTTTTTACAGGCAGTTCGTCCTGTGCAAAAATCCGGAACTTATCCTCATCTAAAATTTTGGCGCCCTTATTCATGTTTTTGTCCAGTTCTCTTTTTACAGAATCCGTCCGCATTACATAAAACTCGTATGTTTTCCTTGCTTTTTCGGTTCTTTGTACTTTATAATGGTCCGAAATTACCTCCACATACCGGTTGCTGATTAATTTTACAACCTGTGGACTGGTGTGGGAATATTTTACATTAATAAGAGAAGGAGTTAAGGGGTCAATACTTCCCTCTATCACCAGTTGCTGTTTCAGGATGATTCGTCCGGCGAGGGTTACTTTTGCCTTGCGGGAAGTAGGGGTTTCTGGTGTTTTCCCGGATATCCATCCGTTGATTGCACGGGTTGTTTTTTCTATAAAAGAGAGTTTCGGCTGATTATCAATAATGATATCTGCAATCAGTTTTCTTTGTCCCTCCCAGGTTGTGCTGTCATCTACTACTTTCTCAGAGATTGTGCGGCTTTTAAGCAGGGGAATAAAGTCACTCTGCCCGCCGGCTCCCGGTAATCCCGCCGTTCCCAGAATCATACTGATAGGAGACAAATCCGCCGACTGACCGGAAGGAGGCAAAAAAGCAGTAGTTGCAGTAAATACTGGCTTTTCGTCTAATGCTAATTTCAGGAAAAGTAAAGAAAACAGAACTCCCGTAATGAGAAAAACGTACCATCTTTTCAGTATCGTTTTTCTGTACAGCTGAATCCTGTCTGTTATTTTATCAAAATTCACGGTGATGTTTGCTTAATGAAAATAAATAGAAATATTTTATTTGGTAGCCGCTCTTAATAAAATTACCAGGGTAAGCACTGAGGTGGTACCGGCAACGATTTCGGTAAGGCGGTCTTTAAGACTTACCTGCTCTTCCCCATTCTGATTGAGCTCTTTTATCCGTTTCGGTACATTGATTACGCATCCCGGGGATACCTGAGGATAAACCCTGAAGAGTAAAAAGTTTTTGGTTTTTTTCACTTCTCCGTTAGGATAAGCTACATAAACCTGAGATTTCCGGGTTTTTCGTTCAAAGCCTCCGGCTAAACCCAGATAATACAAAGACCTTCTTTTTGAGGGGTCATACAGGAAGTTAACCGAGTTTTGTCCGTTATTACTATTTCCGATTTCTTTGTCCGGGGATAAACTTATTTTATTAGGGTCTTTCACCTGAAGTATATTTCCCTCTATCGTAACAATTTCAGAGAGCTTGGGTACAATCAAACGGTCAGAAGCCCGGATAATAAGGTCATATTTCGAACCGGGACGCTTAAGGGCTTTTTCCAGATTGATGACAATCTGCCCGTATCCGGCACGCATAAGATAACTCCCTTCTGGGAAAGCCGTTTTGGTTAATCCTCCTGCACGCGCTATCATTTCACTCAGCCTTTCATCGGATTTCCTTTTTACATATTCTCCCGGTATCAGGACTTCCCCTTCAATGAATACATTTTCCTGCAAACGGAAGTCAGGATTAGGGCGGATAAATATCTGATCGTATGGTAATAATAATATACTATCCAAGCGGAAATCGTTTTGCCAGTCCTGACTAATTGCAATACTGAGGGTTTTTACACTCAAAGGCAGTACTTCTCCATTGGTATTTTCAATGTCTAATACCCTCGAAATTTCAATCTTATTGAAGTCGGACTCAATTTTTATTCCTCCGGAAATATAAAGTGCGTCCTTTAAGGTCATTTTGGGAGAGTATTTAAACTGATTGGGGTTATTTACCAGTCCTTTTACATCAATATATCCTGCTTCTATGAAGTTTCGCTGATCCTGAAAGATGATTCTTTCGAAAGGGAAAATCTGAATAGAGTCTAATGTTTTATCGTTTCTCCAGTCCGGCCCAATCTTGATACGGATAAGTTCTTTCTGAGGAGTCTTGATTCCAAAGTTCCCTTTTTCTATATCCCTGTACCGGGTATATAAGTCAATAGCCGTCACTTCTGATTCTTTTCTAAAGCCTCCTCCTGCATAGATAACGTCTTTTACGGTCATTTTCCCGGTGATTTGCATAATCTGAGGGGTAGTAATCGCTCCTTCTACGGAAATGGAATAAGACGTGAGGTAATCGTATTTTGACCTGAGTGTCAGAAATTGATAATCTCCGATTAAAATAGTATCCAGAGTAGGATTGCTCAGCCAGTTTTCTCCTAAATCTACCCGCCTTGTGAATTTTTTGAGATTTAATGCATGCTGATAATAAAGAGAATCAAAGTAATATTCTTTTGCAGCTTCTAAATCCCTGCTGAGTTTAAAAACCGGGGGCGTTTTTTCAGGAGCATTGACAAGATAAAAATCCAGGTAATTTTTGGTCTCGTCCAAACGGATTACATCATCTCTTCTTACAGAAAAATAAGAAAGCTCTACGCTTCGGGTTTCAGCGTACATATCCGGCCCTCCGGCTTTAAGCAGGATTTCTTTCATGGAAGAAGAGGGAGTGGCATCAAAACGACCGGGTTTGTTTACATTGCCCATGACAGCAATATACCGCTTGCGCGTAAAATCCATTTGGTCAAATACAATCAGCTGATCCAGAAACTGAACCCTGATGTTCTGAACGGTGTCTTTGTCTAAGTTCCTTAAATCTACCGGAATATAAGACAATTCACCCGGTTTCGTTACCCGGATTAGATATGCTCTTTCAAGATATGCTTCTTTGGTAAGTCCGCCTGCCATTTCGATGAGGTCCCTTACTCTGCCGCCTTTGTACCACCGGTAAGTAGAAGGGTATTTTACCGCCCCGGTTATCTGTGCAATTGCTTCCATCTGACGGTAGGACGTACGGATTCTCAGTACGTCTCCGTCTAATATTGCTTTATTGCCTTCTGTATTCAGGTTAAAATCCAGTACAATGTCTTTTCCATTTTCAAGCCGGCTGATTTGTGCTTTTTCTTTGGTCGCATCATAGTTTAATCCTCCGGCAAATTTTACCACATCATTTACGGTTTCACCGGATTTTACTTCGTAACGCATTGGACGTTTTACGCCTCCCAATACCTGAACGACGGCGTTCTGCATCGGAACATAGATATAATCATTGTTTTTAAGATATACCTGTTCCATTTTTCCCTCGATGAGGTAGGCATAAAGGTCAATGACTTTTACGGTTTTTCCGTCTCTTTTAACATAAATATTTCTGACACTTCCCAAATCGTTAATGCCTTTGGCGGCAAAAAGCGCACTCAGGGCGTTGGTAACGGAGGGTAGGGTATAGGTTCCCGGCTCTTTTACCTCTCCCAGTACGTTTACGGAAATGACGCCTTTGGTTTTTACAAGACTGATGAGAAGGGTTGCGTCATCCGGCAGTAATCTGCGGTAGGAAGATTCCAGAATTCTCCGGGCTTCCCGGTAAGTAGTACCGCCTACGGCTTTTTTTCCCATAAAATTCCGGAATACGGTTCCGTCCTTGTCCACCACGAGCTGCTCAAATATTTCGGCAGGACCTACCGCCTGAACCAAAAACCGGTCTCCGACCTGTACCACATAATCTTCGGGCGGCGAATAGGATGCCGTATCCGAGCGGGTAAAATCATCTTTTATAAAGATATGACGACCAAAAAGAGTGTTGGTATTTTGAAGAGCGTCTTCATAGTTCCGTTGTTTACGGTTTTTGTCCTCTCTCAAAAATTGTTTGTACCACTCATCTTTGGTGCGGAAAGTATCTATTCTGTCAAGTTTGGAATTGTAAAGTGTAAGCAGACTCGGATTATCGCCGGCTCCGGAAAGCACCCCGGGAATCGGACTGGTAGAAGGCTGTCCGGTAGCGAGGTCTGATGCCGTAGGCTGGAGATTGGGATTTGTAGGGCTGCTGCCTTTTCCCTGATTGGTGCTTTGCTGCTGAATATACGCCTGAATTACATCTTCAGGAACTCCTGCCTGTCTTAATTCTTCAATCCTTTTGTCCAGCCCGGGCAAACTTACCTTACTGGAATCCGGCGGGGTTCCTGAATTACTTTTTGGGGTATTATTTCCCTGAAGTACATTGGGTGGAAACTGCGCAAATGCCCTATTATGAAGGGATGTCCCTAAAAACAACAACAAAAATGTGCAGAATGCCAGATATATATTTTTCTTCAACATAGTAATTGACACAAGATTAGCTAATGGATTAATGGCGAAAATGTTATGTTGTTTGCTAATCGGTTAAAACAACAAGTAATGTTTTTTATTAGTCTAAAGCCGCAATTCCCGGCAATTCTTTCCCTTCAAGATATTCCAGTAATGCTCCTCCACCGGTTGATACATAGGAAACCTTTGACTCTAATCCTGCTTTTGAAATGGCCGCCGCTGAATCTCCTCCGCCAATCAGGGAAAAAGCCCCTTTTTCTGTGGCTTTTACTACAGCCTGAGCGACTGCATTGGTTCCGGCTGCAAATTTTTCCATTTCAAAAACACCCATTGGCCCATTCCATAAAATGGTTTTGGAATCCATAATCGTATCGAAAAAAGATTCAAAGGTGAGGGGGCCGATATCCAGACCCATCATGTCGTCGGGCATATCATCGCTTTTGGCAATAGCGGTTTTGGCGTCCTCTGCAAACTTATCTGCCACAACAGAATCTACCGGCAGCAGTATCGTTACGTTTTTGGCTCTTGCATCTTTGATTAGCTGTGCAGCTACTGCAATTTTATCATTTTCGACGAGGGAAGTCCCTACCTTATAGCCTCTTGCACGGAGGAATGTATAAGCCATTCCGCCACCAATGAGCAGAAAATCTATTTTGTCGAGCAAGCGTTCAATAATAAGAATTTTATCGGATACTTTGGCTCCCCCCATGATGGCAGTTACCGGATGTACTGAATGCTTGACTACTTTCTCTGCCATCTCAATTTCCCGGGCAAGTAAAAATCCTGCATACTTCTGCTCAGGGAAAAACTCAGCGATGACTGCTGTACTTGCGTGTGCACGATGAGCCGTTCCGAATGCGTCATTTACATAGAGGTCTCCGTGTCCGGAGAGTTTTTCGGCAAATTCTCTGTTTCCTTTTTCCTCTTCAGGATAGAAACGTACATTTTCAAGCAATAAAACCTGACCGGGTTTTAAGCCTGCGCTCAGACGAAAGGCTTCTTCCCCGATACAATCTCCTCCAAAAAGAATCTCATTTTTGAGGTATTTTTGAATGGCACTGATTGTGTGACGTAAACTGTACTTATCTTCCGGGCCAGTTTTGGGTCTTCCCAGATGAGACATTATAATTACTGAGCCTCCATTATCCAGAACATACTGAATCGTAGGAATTGCTTCTCTGATTCGTTTGTCATCGGTTACTTCGAAAGTAGTTTTATCCAGCGGGACATTGAAATCCACACGCATTAGGACTCGCTTATTTTCCAGCCGGGCTTCTGATATTATTCTCATTTTACTTTTTATTAAGTGCTTGGTTAAACCTTGAAAACGGGTGCAAATATACTAAGGAATATTTATATAACTCCCGTATAAAATCAATATTTTTACAAACTTACTTAATATTTATCCCTTTAGGGGAGTATTCCGGGAAATTAATGAGGGGGCATCCCGATTTTATGGATTCAAAAAAGGAGTACTATTGTTTTTTTTTCAGGAAGAATTTAGACCGTTTTTCTGTCGCAGGGGATATGAAGGTTGAAATTTATGGGCTATTGAACGGAGCGGGAAAAACAGGATAAAATCAGTTTTTAGTACATAAAAAAAGCCATTTCTGTCTGAAACAGAAATGGCCTGGTTTTAGAGAATGATTAATCTATCCTGAAGAGAGAATAATTTCGTGGGATTATTTTATGCTTCTGCGTCCATTGTATCGTCCGCATCTACAGAATTATTATCATGCAAAACAGTCTCAGAATTATGAGAAGGAAGCATTTTCAGGTAAGCAATCTCTTTTTCGTTAAGATATCTCCAGTTGCCTCTGGTAATTCCTTTTTTGGTAAGGAAAGCGATTTTTACTCTGTCCAGCATTTTTACCTTTATACCCATCAGCTCAAACATTCTTCTTACGATACGGTTTCTGCCGATGTGAATCTCAACGAGTACTTCTTCTTTGCCTCTTCCTTCAACATACGTAATAGAATCTGCATTGGCAAGGCCGTCTTCGAGTTCCACTCCGCTTACCAAACGGTCAATTTCCTCCTGAGCAATGGGTCTTGATAAGATTACGTGATAGAATTTTTTGATATCGTTGGAAGGATGTGTCAGTTTCTCGGTAAGGTCTCCGTCATTGGTCAGGATAATCAAACCGGTAGTATCTTTATCCAGACGACCTACAGGATACACTCTTTCGCTGGTAGCTTCCTCAATCGCATCCAGAACAGTTTTTTTGTTTGCGTCCTCCCGGTTATTGTTTGCGGCCATCGGTTTGGGTTTATTATAAAGGATGTAGATTTTTTTCTGACGGCTAAGTGACTGACCGTTAAAGGTAATTACATCTTCATTCGGATGGATTTTGATACCCATCTGGGTAACGGTAATTCCATTCACCTGTACTTTTCCTTCTTTAATCAAATCATCTGCGTCTCTTCTTCCACAAACACCACACTGAGCGATATATTTGTTTAATCGCATTTCTGTAGATTCATTGATCATTACATCCGGGATAATTTCCTCCTCAAAACCGTAGTTTACGGGCGTTTTTTTCTGGAGCTGACTGGCTTTAACCAGCCGGCTTCCGCCACCGCGATTATTGTTGTATCCACCGCCGCCACCGCGATTATTGTTGTATCCACCGCCGCCACCGCGGTTGTTGTTGTACCCACCGCCACCGCGATTATTGTTGTATCCGCCGCCTTCGTTATTACGGTTTTCATATCCTCCGCGGTTATTGTTGTATCCGCCGCCTTCGTTATTGCTGTTTTCATATCCTCCGCGGTTATTGTTGTATCCGCCGCCTTCGTTATTACGGTTTTCATATCCTCCGCGGTTATTGTATCCACCTCCGGAGTTGTAGTTGCGGTTTTCATAATTTCCGCCACCGCGGTTATTGTCATATCCACCGCCGGAATTGTAGTTGCGGTTTTCGTATCCGCCACCACGGTTATTATTGTATCCGCCGCCACCGGAGTTGTAGTTGCGGTTTTCGTATCCACCGCCGCTATTGTTGTTGTATCCACC
>JAIBAH010000212.1 GCA_019695295.1 Bacteroidia bacterium
TAAATCACAAACAAAGAATTTCCCCAAATTTAGCAAAACCCTCCGACATAAAACACCCACAACGCAACATTCTAATGAAATTCTAATAATCCCCGCAGAATAACCATAAACAGTAACGCCAGTCATTAACAGTAACGTCATTAGCTCCGCTGAATCTTATGATTTCAGAAAGAATCTTAGCACCTCCCGAATGACCAATACTGCCTAAGATTCCTGCGGCATAACCCGAAGGGAAGGCACTATTGGCTCTTTATGCTTAGCGAAGTGAATCTTAAAGACATAAATGGTAATGCAAATATACAAAAAGACAACAAGAAAAGCCCTACATAATATTTAGTATTTTCATTTCTCTTTTATACTTTGTATCCTTTTCTAAGAATATATCTCCATAAAACCGAGTCATGTATTCTATACTATCAGAATTATCTCCAGGGGGAATTAGCTTAAAACCGCCCAAGTAACCTCCTACCCAACCAACATGTTTACCTATATACATCAAAACATCATATCCCTCTTTAATTTCCATGTCCATAAATCTGAATTTGTAGATTGTATCATTATATTTTTCATCAAACCATTTAGAATCAACCTTTAGGCTAAATTCATCAGGATATGAAACAATCCTTCCATGTGCATAGGTCTGCGGAGCAATAGAAGTGGTTACACCCGATTTCTCATCAAAATCCAATAGGATATATCCAGCCTGACGTTCTTTAATATGACAGTATATCTTTTGACCAGACATGAAAATTACCCCTCTCAATTGATAACGGCTTTCTAGTGTATCCCAAAATCGAAAATGGAAATTGTATGCACAAAAAGATTGATTGTAATTCTGAACAGAATCAAGATGAAATACCTTTCTAAATTGCGGGTATTCATCCACTCTATCAAAAAAACCGGGATTACAAGGTTTTTGATTACATCCATACAAGAATACAGCAAAGGCTATTATCAACAACCCATTAAGTTCTATTTTCATATTATTCTAAATCGTTAATCATTTCAACTAAAAAATCTGTGTCTTTGAAAAACCATTCTACTACTCCTTTAATCTCAATAAGTGTTTTATACTCAGAGGTATTATGTAAAGCAGTATTTTGAAAATATGTTTTATCTGAATAGGTACTCACTGATTTAGCGCCGCTATAACTTTCATGCTCCTGAAATACAGTTGTGGTATTTTTCCCATTAACTATATAGTCTGTTGCATGAGCAAGACACTCATGAAGAATAGTATTTAGAATTGAAATACAAAGTTGCTCAATTTGGTTTATTGAAATTTTCTTATCCAATATATCTGTTTTAGTTATTTCTATTTGTCTGAACATATCCGATGCTAAACCTACCAACACACACTTTTTATCTTTTTGGAAAGATGAGTCTAAATATTTTTCTTGAACATCTTTTAAATTATCTTCTTCCAATTGCTGCTTCTTAAAATCTTGTATATTTTCTACAAAATAGGTTACCCCTCGTTCTCCGTCTAAATAACTATTCTCTTTATCCCACAAATTCCAATACACTTCTCCATTCGTTAAAAATATTAACAAATCTATATTAGCCTGACTATCAACCAAACGTGTAAACTTTTTCCATCTTGGAATCTCTGTAAGTAATGGATAAATCATATATACCCATGATGAGTTTCTAAATAATTGTGTTGGAAATCGAATGCCGCCCCCATTAATTTCCTCCTCCTCCCGTACCACCCCCTCCCTACAAGCCGCCACCCCATCCATATAAAACGGCACCACCAGCCCCTCCTGCACCCGAAAATAAAAATCCGGCACATCCTCCACCTCCGAAACAGACTGAGAGCCCGAGTACTGAATCCTATCGGGGATTTTGAGAAGCTCGCTCGGCTTACCGTACTCCATCACCGGAAGACTATAATCCATCCCGATAATATGGGTGCCGGAAACATACACCTTCAGCGAAGCCCCCTTAACCACCCCTTTGAAAGACTGCTTTTCTGCCTTCTTGAGAAAAGTATTTAAAACAGGAGTGATTTCTTCTTGAGAAAACGGACTTTCGTAACCCCCAAAGAAGACGGAAGAAAACAATTCATTTATTTTTATCCAGAGCATAATCCTAACCGATTGAATGCAAATATAGGAAAAAACCAGAAAACTATTGATACGGATAATACCACGTTTCACATGGCTTTTCTTCCGGTCTTTCCTTAAGTTTAAAGCGATATATTTAACTGGTTGGAATAAAGTGCGTTACCTCTGACTTTTTTAATGCTAACTTTTTGAGGTATTTATCGGGTATTGGACAGATTGTATCAAATACATACATTCTAAAAAAATCAGATGGGGGATAATATCGATTGTACCAACACTTTTTAGGATATAATTTATGGGCTTCTTCTTCCATATAATTGGCAGGATAGCTTATACCTCCTCGTATATTTTCATTAAAAAAGTCTGCGGCTTCTACGTTCCAGGCAGACATCCCAATTACTTGTACTGCATATACAATATAATAGGAGTCATGCCCTCCGCCCCTTTGCTTTGGAGGCTCGTAAATATACTCACTACTTGTGGAGTTTTTGGGATTCCGAAATAAAATATCGATTTTATCTCTATGATCGGTTTCATTTCTATAGTACCTAAGTACTGGCATCACTAGGGAATCCTGACTAAAATCACAGTTTGTACTTCCTCCTCTACTTGTCCATTTTTTGGTAATTGTACAAACCGTATCTCTAAAAGAAATAGGATCTTTTAAACCAGCAAAGGATAAGGTATCTATAATATTTTCGCTCATAAAGGTATCTGTAACAAAGATAGTTTCTCCGCAAGAAGAACAAAGACGAGCTTTTTGCCCTTCCCTACTATATTTTTCAAGGTTTATAAGCTCCCAAACTACAATACCTGAAAGCGTATCCCATGAGATATTGTGATTATGAATATCTCTGAATTTCCTGTTTGTATAAAAGCTTTCATGAGTAAACAAACCCGAATGGGCTTCTAAATATTGCGATTTACTTAGGGATCTTTTATCCTTATGAAAATACATATTACACCCCAAAGAGAAACATATCCCTGTAAAGACTAAATGATAGACAAGTTTTAACATGATTAGAATTATGCTTTTTTGATAAAAATTAAATTTGATTATTGGATATTATCCCAAAATACAATGCGGCTTCTTCGTTTGATATAGTATTTTTGGATAGAAAATTTCTTATAATCCTGGTTATATACTTTTTGCATAAAAATTTCAACATATAACAAAGTTTGTCGTATGAGTTCCTGATATTCAAATATCCAAATTTCTTTCTTTTCGTCATCGCCATAGCACATCATCGGAATTCCAGTATATCCATACTTTTGGGGATTTGTCGGATTTTTACTAAACTCAACTTCTGGCCACCACTGGTAATTATTGCCAAAATCAGGTTTAAATCTAA
>JAIBAH010000097.1 GCA_019695295.1 Bacteroidia bacterium
CTGTAAGAGTTTTCATCTATTCGGATTAAAGCCCTCTTAACCGCTTCTTTTCTTTGTTCTTCGGTACCTATAAAAGGATTGATTCTAACAGGAATATATTTTTGTAACCATGTCGAAATTTTTCTTGCAGGCAACATTTTTATCCCTTCTGTATAATTGGCAATAAATTTATGTTCTCCCTTCTGATCTGTACCCAAATATATGACATAATGATCAAGGATTCCAAAGAACTCTTTTTTTACTACAATCGCGTCTGCTGGACGAATGTTGTTTGCTGCGATAAAATGATGTATATTCATGATATGATTTTTTTATTATTTTACAAAGTTACGGAGTGAGCACACCATCTGGCAAACAACTATTATCAATCGTTGTCTAATAGTGGTTTATTAGTTGTTTTTATGATAGCGATAATTTGTTCTATTTTATTAATAATCAGTTTATTATTATCCTTATCCTGATTTATTTTACTACTCAATTCTTTTAGATAGTTTTTTGCAAAAAAAACTCCTTCTTCATCTGTGAAGTATTTTTCTGCATAAGCAAATGAACTTTTAGTACCCTTTGACGTAATAATTTTCTCTTCTTTTAGCCTATATAATAGATAGGCTAAGTATGGTTTACGCATACTATCCCATTTTACCCTTAGATCCTCGCTCGGCTTTTCAAAAAAGTTGTAAAAATTCCTTTTACTCTTCAATAGCTTTGCTTCAAATAACAGGATACACAACTTATCTAAATTCCCTGCCTCATGATGCCAAACAAGCCTTGCTTGCTGAGGCAACTTTTTTACTTCTTGCAAATCAGTATCTTGCACCATATTTATAGACATACCTACCTCAAGAATTTCAATATTAAATCGCTCATTTAGTCCATTATAATTCCACCCCCATTTTTCACAGGTACTTTTTAGAATATCTTTAACTGATTTTACATATTGTAATGGGTTAGGTACTTTTTTTAGTACCTCTCGAAATACATTCATAGCGAATGCACCTAAAATACGTTCTACCTTTAGCTTCTTTTCAGGTTCATCTTTGTATCTTACCATTTGCTGATTTATAGCAACTAAAATTTCGGCAGCTGTTTGATGGATAGCTTCTTTATTTTGCAAAATATCCTTCTGAGATATTATGTATTGAATAGGTTTGGTAAACCCAAACTCATCTAGTATGGCAAGTAGTTCTTCTTTTTCTTTACCAATGTAGTATTGGTCTATTAGGGATTGTAGTGGTGGCATATTGAAATTTCCGCTATTTTGAAAAGGTTATAGAGTTTATCTTATTTTCTTTTGATCGTTCTATTTTTGCGTGTTGAATAAATGCTACCTGATATACCGTTTTAATTTCCGTTACCGCTTTTTCACTTGCAACAACTAACCATCCTTCTCCTACTTCGCAATCCAGATAAGGCGGTATTGATATATTGCCATCTGTCCAATAAATCGACTCTACCATAATTTCTCCTTTTTTATTTCTCCATTGAAAATAATTATCTCCATTATTCCAACCTAAAAACTCCCCAAGTTCAGGATTTAAAACTAAATAATGAGAATTATAGCCTGATGTTGAATAATTAGCATGATTTTGGCAAACAATATCCTTAGAATCTAAAAATACTCCATTCATCAGCATACCAAAATCAACTTTATTTTTATATGTCCATACAGATTGGCGTATTTCATAGGGCTTTCCCCACTCCAAAGCAGATAGGTGAGAATATTCTGCTATAATAAACTTACCATCTTCTATTTGAAAAAATATGCTGCTTTTAAGCATTTCTTCATTTTTCTCCATTTCATTTACCCAGTCACTAGGAAGAGAAAATCTATTTTGATTTTCTTCTACGATAAAAGGAACATATTTAGGGCGTTTCTGAGGTTTTATCCAAGGTGAAAATCGATTAAAAAAGGTAAAAATATTCATGGGTATTTCATAGCCTGAATCATAGAATTCCATCAATAAATAATTTAAGGCTCGTTCCGCTATCTTACATCTTGGTCTTGTATAGGCGTAATTTAAATCTATAGCACTCATTTTCAAACGAATATTATTTTCATATTCAAATTGCCACTCATGTTTTTGATGAAGTTGAGTCATTAATCTATATACCCTATTGACCAATACATCTATATTCAACCCTAACAGTTTTTCTATGAACTCTAAATAAATATCCATAGGTTTTATTACCATATAAGGATCTTCGCTATCAGGAATAGCTTGAGTTGGAAGTTCCTTATTTACAGTTTCATCTTTAAAAACAGGTTCAGATATCTCAACTTGATAGATTAATGGCAAAGGACTGTATTTCCTTTTTAGTTGATCTTCAGGTGCTTCGCAAAGTATAAGAAGGCTACAAGCAAGATGGTATATTTGAAAATGAGGAGTTTGAGTAAGGTTTAATAGTTCATGTTCAAATACTTTTATTAGGTCGGGATTTTTGATCGAAACACTTGTTAAGATTTGTGTAGCAAATATTTGTAGCTTTTCTTCTGCTAATAACCAGTCTTTTACCAGTTGAGTAAACGTAGTGTTTTTTGGGGTTATTTCCTTTGCAATAATACTTTGGGTTTCTAAGGATATAAAAGTAATTGGATGCATTGATAAATATTCAATACATTCTCTCAGAAGGATAGAATGAGACTGATGCTTATCTTTTAAGTATGGGACATCTACCACCAATACTGCATTTTCAAACATTCGATTAAGATAAGATTTTATCTCAACCCAAAGTTCTTTTATCGGTAAATTATCTATTAATATTGAGAATATTTCATAGATATGAGTTGAGAAATCATAATGATGGCGTTTTAAGTCCAGTTTCAATAGATTAAACGCTTTTTTTCGCCCGCAATCCTTATCAAGTAATATTAGTTTTTCCAAGGGATTAATCCTAGTTCCTCCATCATAATACCTAAACCAGCCATAGCTATTACTCTCATCTATTGCTTTTAATAACTGTTCCTTCGTACGGTTTCCAAATATTTCCTGTTTTTCTGCAATTTCTGAGAAGTCATCTTCCTTTCCTAGATCCAGTTCATTTAGTTCCTTTATGCTATCAATATGTATTCCTCTTTTATCGCAAATACCTCTTATAGATAAGTAGTAATCCTTTCTCGTAGTTGGTAAAGCAAATATCGCAATGCTTTCTACTATTTGAGTGATATTAGTAGAATATTCTAAACAAGAAGCAAAATAGATGTATTTCTCCGTGATAATCTCTAATAATTTCGTATGCGAACCTTTTGATATGGGCAATAAAACTCGCTCAAAAAGCTGATAGACAACAGATAACTCTTCAGTAGTTATTATTTTTTCAGATATATTTTCTAAAAAAATACTGAATCCTGTTTCAAAATTAATGTAGCCTTTATCCCATTGCCACAAGAGAAGCTGCCAGCCTAATGAAAGGTTGTGTTTGAATGTATTTTCTGTTAGTAGTTCAATTGAGCGATAAAAAGCAGGTCCTTCTGTTGCTTTTTTCATATAAGGTAATCTTGCTGAAATCCATTGCGTAAGTTCTATCCTTTGCTCAGGACATACACTCGCAAAACGTTCAATCCACTCTATCCATTCATTCATCTGATAATCTTTTCTATACCCTATCCCAAAACTATCCTTTAACGCAATAGAAAGCCAACATTTAGCCTTTTCTTGCTTCCCTAATACTAAATAATACTCAACATTCTTTAAAGCATCTTCTATTCGCTCATCTGTATTGCTAAATACCTCATAATGTTTATCTATTATTGACTCTAAATATATTTCTATTTCTTCTGCTGAAATTCCATTATGATAAAACTCCATCAATAACTCCTTAATTAAGGAGAAGTGCCATTTCTTAGGCTGCCTTTTCCATTCTTCTTTAAATTTCTCAAATAGGAAATAAAAATCCTTGTCCTCATACATCGATACTATTTGAATAAAAGATTTCAATACCCAGTGTGTAGGTTCTTTTAACGAATAACCTAACCTGCCAAAATCTGTATAGAAAAGAGATAGAAAAGAGTGTGCATATTTCGCCCAAAGCAATGCTTGAGGCTCATATATTTTTTGACAGGCATTTGCTGTTAGTTGTGCAAGTTGTGTGAGCTTTTCTTCAAATATTTGTAACACAACTAACTCTTCTTTATCTCTATCACTTTCTCTTTTTTGGGGAAATTCTCCAATAGCTACTTCATTTCCTATAAAATACTGCAAACAATACAACCATAACCTATCTTTATAATCTTTACTTTCACTTAACTCATAACACCCCTCTGATAATGGAATACTTACATTTTCTATTAAGGTAGTAATTAATGCTTTGTCCTCATTCAGATTGAATATAATATAAGCTAATTCCACACGAGTATTATCACGCAGGCTATTAACATCTGTTTTTGTAAGTAATTCACCTAAAATAACTTTTGCCCTACTAGCATCCTCATCTTTTAGTAAATCGATTTGATATATTCTCAGTTTAATCCAAAATCTTAGTTCTTTTTGCTCTAAATAATCTACCAACACTTCCAGTTTATCCAACTCTTTATTTACTATATATTCATCTCCTAAACTATAAAGCAGATTATGATAAATTCCCTCTATATCTTCTTCTTTATGATTTTGCCATTCAATTCCCTCAATCTTTTGAATAACCTCTTCTGCCTCAAACAAAACACCTGCAACCCTTACCCAAATATACAATAGTTCTGCTATCTCTCTCAAATCACGCCTATAATCAGATTGAATAGGATAATTTAATAACTCTAATGGTTCTGCCATATAGTATAACTTTTGGGCTTCAACTTCGTTTCCATTTTGCCATAGCCTTAAAGCAACCTCTAATACAAAAGCATAGTTTCTTTCACCATTACCCAACGATTTAAAACGATTTCCCTCTCTTATATAGCCAATAGCATTATTATGCTCGCCTAAATCAATAAGTTTGTGAATTATTTGTTCTGATTTTCCATAAAATTCTCTACTGCCATATTCAGTAGCAATCAATATACACCTTGCCATTGCTACTAAATCTCTTTTGCGAACAGCAAAAGAAAGTGCCAATTGTATATCTTCTATAATGTCAGGAATAGGGCGGAAAGCCAACAACTGTGCTTCAAAATATTCCCGAGTAGCGATTTGTTTTATTTTCTCATAATCCCCAATTGCATAAAAATGATAAAGAATATCCCACTTATTAATTGTATCCGTTTTTTCGCAATAATCAGCCAAACGTTTGTGATACCACTCATCTTTGCTATAATCAACGGCTACACCTGTAAACGTTGATTTTTCCCTTGTCTTTTGTAAAATAAATTGCTTAAAACTATTATGAAAAAAGTCTATTCTTTTTTCATTCTTAGATTCATTGAAAAAGTGCTTTGCGTTTTTCGAAAACTCAGCAACAATTTCCTGAGAAATAATATCCCATTCTTCCACAAAGGTTAAATTTATCGTGCCTTTTAGTCTCGCAAAAAGACCTAATATTCTTTGTAATTCATTTGCATTAACTATCTCATCCCAATATTTTTGATACAAATCCTCAATATCCCCAGAATAAGTTGGCATATTTTCAATGTTTTCACCAATATTATTAGGTGAATCAACTATTTTCTGCATCAAATACCTTAAATACAAAGGATTACCTGCGCATTTATCCGCAATAGCTTTTTTATATTCACTTATATTTTCAACTTTGTAAGCGTCAATGATTTGATAAATATGAGATTTCTCTAAGGCCGCAATTTCAATAGCATTATTTTCATTCATACTCCTTTTTATCGCCTCACTTATTCCTTCTAAAAGATACTTTTGAGAACCTAATACAAATATAATCCCGTTGGGAATAGCATCAGGTTGCGGGAGTTGCCTCAAAAAACTTTTCTCAGTAGCATATTCTCTTGGCACATGATCCAAGCCATCTACCAATATAATTGTTTTTCTTCCGTTGTTTTCAAAATCCTCTTTTAACTCATTAAGTTGAGACTCTAAGATTCTCTCTAATTCTTGAACATTTACATTTTTATCTAATTTCTCTTGCTTACCAAAGCCATTCTCGCGAAGTTGAACAATTAAGTCATACAAGAAAATATTAGCCTCGCCTCTTCTATTAGAATTGTTTTCATTATGAATATAGGCATAATACTTGATAATTCGCTCACTTCTTATCCGTATCCAATGACTAAGTAAAGTAGATTTACCTGTACCAGGCGCACCCTGCAAAAATATATACCCTCTTTGAATCGTATTTATAACATCATTTAATCTTTTTAAAGATAATTCATTGGGATGAATATCCTTATCTATCCTAAAATCATGCGCAAACTCAGTATAACTAAGTTCTTCAAGAAAAATATTATTTTTTAGTAAAATACCTATAACACTGTCAAAAGATACAGCCCACAGCATCTTGCTTGCCTGCACAATAATAAAGCCAACTATTGAATCACTTACAACCAAAGGCGCACCTGATAGCCCCCTATAACTATCTATATTTTTATCTTTTACGTTTAGTGATGTATCCCAATGCTTGTCATCTGCATTTCTATGGGCTTTTTCAGAAATAATTTGTAGGATTGTTCCACTAAAATTCTCCCCTTGACTATTAGTAATAAAAGAATCATTAGTATCATTACAAGCAGATAATTCTGTAGGAAAACCGTAAGTTTCCCATTCGTTATTTTTAAATAACCTGCCTATTTTTAGTGGAAATAAATTTACCTTTATTTCTTTATCTAATCTGATCAAGCAAATATCTTTCTCCTCATCTCCATCTATATATTTCCCCGAAACATTCATTTCAGAAATAGCTACAAAATCAAAGACAATAGGCGTTTTACCATTATATACATGATAAGCAGTAATAACTATATCGGGCGCAACAAGAAACGCTGTTCCATAACTATCGTCACCACATTTAAATTTTCCTACAATATTTTTTAGTTCTGTCATATTTCAATTGTATTAATTTCCCCCTCAATTGTTGAATAAAGTTCATATTTATAAGTATTTCCCCACTCTGAATTTTGCATAAGTTGATAGGCACTAACACTTGGGTAATTAAATATGAGATTTCGTTTTGATTCGGTTGGGCGATATACTATCTTCGCAATACACTCCATATCTGGATGTTGTTTATATCGTTTACCATTTGTTGAGATAATGAAATTGTCAGCATCAACTATCTCTAATAAAGCCTTTGATGTGTAAGTTTTACTACCATGATGAGAAACTTTAATTAAATCAAAGTGATGATTAGTGTCTTTTCCTAAACATGAAAGAATGTCGTCAGCAGCAGCATCTCCTAAGAACAACAATTTTTTGTCGTAAAATTCAAGAATAAAGGAAATAGAGCTTCGATTATTAATTGTCGTATTCTTTGTTTCGTTTAGGCTATAGTAATACTCAATATCGTTAGTCACTGCAGAAACTGTTTTAATTTGATTTGACTCCACTTCTTCCTCAGTTTGAGCTAGTAAATACTCAACGGCTTTTGTTAAAATTTCATCTTCAACTTCATTATACTTAGTGTTTTTAGAGTTTAGTGCTTTTAACCAAAAATTATCTAATTCCATCAAGATTTCTTTTGTAGGGGTTAGGATTTGTATAGATATATCCTTTCTCAACTCATACTTTCTAGCTTGATTAGTTTCCATGTCTTTTTCCATGATTACAGTTTCACCCAAAAATCTTTGATTCCAAGGTAGATTTCTTTGCATAATAAGCGGCGTTAATGTATTGTGCGCTGTATCAGCACTTATTTCTTTTATTCCATTCGTGTCCTGTTTGCTTTTTCGGTGAGCCAATATTTTATCCAATCTATTAATATGGTCTTGAGATAAACCTTGTGTATCGCCAATATAATAGTGTATATGCCTAAATCCATTAAACCAAATTTCTTTGATATGGACAATACTGTCATTCTCATTTTGTTCCAACAATTCAATAATACCCTCAATATGATCATCATCTATATGCGTAACAATCAACAAATCCAAAGATTGAATTTGTTGAAGTCTTTCTATTAGTTTATTTTTGTGAGGATTACCACATATCTTTCCTCCATCAATCAAAATATGGTAAGGTTTTGAGTCTTCGGACTCCAATCTGACTAAAAAGCAATCGCCGTATGAGGCGGGGAATATCTCTACAAATACTGCCATCGTGTTTTTTATTTTTTCACAAAAATAGTAAAATGTTGTGGGTTTTACAATTTTTTTTATCAACATTTCTTGTGTTTTGTGAATAAAAAATTTTTATATTGGCTTGAATGGAGTTTATGCTATTAGTTTTAGGGATTTGTGCTTTGTGGGTGTAAATAGAAATTGTATAAAGCAAGCTGTGTTGGGTTGTAGTTTAACGCTTCCAGATAACCGTTCTCCACGGGTTTAATACCGAGACTTCCTCTGTTCATATTGAGGAAATTGTAGAGCATAATTAATCCTTCGCTTTTTAGCATATAAAAACAGGAAAAAGAATTTCATTCAATTCTTTTTCCTGTTTTTTTGTTTAAGGTATATTTTCAGTATAATCAGAATGCTGCGGAAATTCCGGCCTGTGCATTGAAGCCTTTTCCGATTCCACCGGTCATGCCCAGTATATTTTCAGACTGAAGATATACATTGAAAATCTGTGTTCTGCTTTTGAATTCGGCAAGGGCAAAAGCGCCTACTCCGTAAGTATCTGTTCCTCCTGCACAGGCATTCAGTCCGAAGGTCATGATTTTTTTGAGTTTGTACTGATAGCCCAGATTGATTACCGGCAGATGATATAAATAAGCATTTTGAGTAAATCCATATCTTACTCCTGCGGTTACTTTGCTGCTTTCATTCAGGCTATAAATTGCATTGAAATGAATCACTGTGGGTAGAGAACTCACTCGGGTGGTAGAAACTGTATCAGGAAAAACCAATTGTCTTACACTGTCTATGGTTTCTCCTATGATGGTAGAGTCTTGGTCGATTAAATCCAATAAATCAAATCCGGTATAGTTTACAGAAAAATTTCCTTCGGTTTTGGTTCCTTTATTAAGGATAACCCCCGCGTTAAGAACACTTGCAGATAACATTATTTTGTCGCTTACGGGCATTGTGGCCCCCAGGTCTATTCCGACTCCGCCTCCTGTAAGTCCTGCTCCTTTTGCGGTTCTGAAAAAAGAATAATCAGCATCCAGACTGATTTCCTCCCCGTCGGTTGTGGTAAGTGTTGAGATAGAATTCAAATCAAAAAACTGATTCCGGAATCCGGCTACTCCTTTGATTCTTGCGCCCCAGGTAATTTTTTGGAATTTTCCGGAAATTCCCCAACCGAGTTCTGCCCAGGAGGAAGCTCTGTAAAAGTCATTCTTATCGGTGATAGTCTGACCTTCGTAATGTGCATTTCCCTTGAATATCAGCCCTGCGAGGTCTTTGTTGTTGATTCCTATTGTCGTACCGGTATGATATCCTCCGTAAACTCCATGAAAAACCGAGCCTGACCGGATATTGGCGGCTATCATATAATCACTTCCGAACTGTACCCGATTCTTTTTTCCCATCTGACCCAGCATTTTGTCTTTGTTTTCTGTAGTCAGGTAATTGCCGCCGCTCAGGAGCGGTCCCAGCCGGAATGCATTTGTTCCCAGGTATCCGTCAGCGTCCACGCCAATCTGAAAATCGGTTGAGTCAGAAATATTGCTGAGATAAGCCGGCTGATACCACTGACTGTGAATCAGTTGGGGTAAGGAAGATAAATGAAATCCGTTTTGAGCCCGGATAGATTGAATGAATAAGGAAAGCAATAATACAGAAAGTAATTTATAGTTCATTTTTCAGCAGATGATTTAGTATAGTTTGTTTTATTGAGTGCATTCTGTCATTGGAATCAGCAGGCCTGAAAGCAGAAATTTGAAAAAAATCCTTTTCAGGATACCGTTTTGTTTATAAACCAAACACTACGGAAGAGGATTCCACCGTAGTGTCTGATTTTTTTATTAAGCTCCGAATTTATAGGTAAAATTCCCGATTAGCTTCGCTTTGATTTTGTAGGTAGAATAGAGCTTGATGTTCTCATTCAGCGGTTTGGTGTCCAGGCGGTAACGCAGGCTGAGTTTGCGGGCTTTATTGAGGATATTCTGTATATCCTGACCTTCAAACACCTGAGCGTAAATGGATTCAACCGGGGTAGTTACGATGCCGTTAGCGCCGGGTACTCCTGCCTGTAAAACAAAAGCGTTTGCCATGGTTTTTACGAGATTTCCGGCTTCGTCATAAAATACGGCGTCAACGGTTACCTGAACGGGAAACTGATTCTGTAATTTTAACTTCAGGGTCGCTTTTTCTACTTTTTCAATATCCTGGGGTTTTACACTGGTGCTGAAGTTTACATTCACGGTATCGGTCATGACAAAGTTTTCAAATAATCCGTGTAAAGGTACTTCAAAGTCCATAAAGGCAGAGATATTACTTGTATCGGTGGCAAAGTTATTTCTTACTCCGGGAGAACCGCTGTAATTGGCTACGACTTTTACGTTGTACTTAATTTCATTCGGCATCATTCCTATTACATCAGGAAGATTGCTGTTGTCTTTATTCAGAGAAAAAGTATTATTGACGACCTGCCCTACATTGGGTAATCGCGGACCGTTGAGGTACTGAGCATTGTTGACCAAATCGGTGTTTAAGAGCATAGACTGACCATTTTGGGTATTGCTGAATCGGATATTTTTCATTTCAATTTTTGCGTCTGCGCCGATGGAGTTGGCCAGGACTACATTGAGTTTCGGGTCTGTAAAATACAGCCTGTCCACATTGAATTTATCCCCAAAGATTTCCATTGCTTTTGAGCCGGTGAAAACTACGGTATCTTTACCGATGTATCCTTCTATATAATTGGGAATCATGTCTATCAGGCCAAAATTAAGATATACACTGTCCTGCTGGTCAAATTTTACGACATTTCCGGAGCCGATTAAGTCTATCTTGATTCTTTCGATATAGGAGTTGAATCCTTTGGGCCCCTGAGTCAAATCGATGACTACGTTTTCCAGCGTCTGTTCAAACTGTTTGTAGCTGTATCCATTTTCCGGAGCGGGCGGAATCTTGTTCTGAATTCCGGGTATCTGGCCATTCTGGTCATAGGCAGAAGCAAACTGATATAAAAACTGAATGGTATCCTGAATGGAACTGTAGGCATCTACTTTGATTTTACCGGACTTAAGTCCGATTTTGGTAAGTTCGATTCCTCCTCCAAAGCGGTATTCGACTACCCGGTTGCTGTCAATTACAGTCTGATCCGGAAAAGAAGCGGTTGCGGTTTTGGCTTTCATTTTTACAGCAACGATTGCGATTCTCAGATAGTCGTTGGTATCAATGATGGCCTGCGCCTGCTCGATATCCAGGTTCAGCATATTGGCTTCCATTGCGCTTTCCACGGTATCGCCTGACATATCATACAGACGGGTTTTGGATTCATTGACTGCAATATGGTCAAAAGTATCGCGGATCAGTTCATTTCCCAGATTCTGATTTTTGATTTGAAAAATGATATTGGCCAAACCCATCGGAAGGCGGTTGGTAATGGTAAGGCTTAGGTCTCCTGATTCGATTTCGGCATATTCAAAGAATGAACTTGCATCCACTACGTAAGGCGGAGCGGTAATCCCCGTAAATGGCAGTACTATCTGGCTTTGTCCCTGAGAAGAATAAATAGACTGCGCAAAAAGTCCGGTTGTGCCTCCCTGAGCCATTAGTTGACGGAGCATGAAGCCCAGCGTTATTTTTTGGGAGATAGTATCTGAGGTGATTTCCAGTGAGCCTAATGAAAAGGCCTGTCTCAGACTTGTGTCGGGAATTTCGATAAAATCGGAAGGGGTTACGCTGAATATTGTATCTCTGAATACAACCGTAAGGAGATTGTCTGTACCGTTCTGAATATAACTGGTATCTGAGATTACATCAAATATTCCTACTTCACTGGAAGCAATGGGCGCGACAAGGTCTGCATCCCAGTTCAGGCCTTTATTGGGGTCGAATTTACACCCGGAAATCAGAATCAGGATTGAAGTAATGAGTATTAGCCAAAAGATACGGGCAGTTGTCATTTGATTTTTTTGATTAATTGGTAAAATAACGCTCAAAAATATAGATTTTTTTAATGCAAACGCAATTTTTTACGATTTAGCGGCTTAAATTTAGTTTCTTTGTAGTGTTTTTTGTGAATAATTATTTCTTAAGATGATTTAATATACTGAAAAACAATAGTTTAAATAAGGATATGATTTTACTGAAAAATATTTATAAGGCGTGGGACGGAACGCCTGTTCTGAATAATATCAGCCTCGATATAGAGGAAGGTAAAATCTTTTGTCTTGTGGGGATGAGTGGAAGCGGAAAGTCGGTGACAACGAAACTGATTCTTGGGCTTGAAAAGCAGGATTCGGGTCAGGTAATCATTGACGGGAAAGATACTTCGGGGTTTTCGGAGGTTCAGTGGAGGGAAACACTGGGAAAGTTTGGGGTTGTTTTTCAAAATGCGGCATTATTCAGTTCGCTGAATGTATTTGAAAATATTGGTATCCGGCTGCTGGAAGAAAAGAGAAAACCGAAACCGGTAATCCGTGAAATGGTGGCGGATTCGCTTGTGAAAGTAGGGCTTAAGCCGGAAATTATGAATAAGTATCCGGATGAGCTTTCGGGGGGAATGCGGAAAAGGGTGGGTATTGCCCGTGCGATTATTCATAAGCCTAAATACCTTATTTATGATGAGCCTACAACGGGATTAGATCCGGTGAATGCGAATCTGATTGATAAGCTGATTCTGGATATTGATCTGGAAGAGGCTGGAATTACTTCTATTGTGATTACGCATGATTTTCATACTGTGGCTAAACTGAATTCGCATATTGTGATGATTCATGATCACCGGATTTATTTTTCGGGTACTACTTCTGCGTTTATGAATAGTCAGGATGGGGTAATCCGGACTTTTTTGTCTCGATAGGTGGGAGGGGTTTTGCCGGTTGTGGGGACAGGGAGAATTTCGCCGGTTGTGAGTACACAAACAGCGGCACAAAAGGGGTTTTGCCGGCAAAAAATCGCCGGTTGTGAGGACACAAACGGCGGCGATTTGGGGAGGGGGATTACAACATATACCGGAATTGGAGCTGATAATACCTTGGGGATTCCATTTTGCCGGGTCTTGTGGAGTATTCCCAGTTGGTGAGGTTGTTTACCACAAATCCGAGTCTGTATTTTTTTTCATTCCATTCGTATCCTATTCTTCCGTTCAGGAGCAGGTCGCCTCCTATGTGTTTGGCTGAGTATTTTTCAAATCCTTCGAGGTCACTTGTCAGGAATGCGATAGCAAGTACGAATAAATCGGGGACGTATTCGGGGTAGCTTGTATAGTTGGCGTTCAGGCCGAGGTTCCATCCTTTGTATTGTGTTTCGATATCTCCCCGGAACAGGTGGCGGGAACGGAAGGGTTGTACCCGTAAATAGCCCTGATTGGGGTCTCCGCCAAGGTGTCTGCCCCAGTCGGCTGCGAAATAATGGAAATAGGTAGAAATGTTTCGCATACTGTCGGCAGGGGTGTTTCTGAGGGTGTCGTTGGCGAGGTTGCCGGGATAGGAATAGGTGTATCCGAGATTGCCGGAGAGTTGTATGTTTTTGCTTACATTTCCGGTGCCGAACATTTTTATTTCTATGCCTGTGATTCTGGTATTGGCAAGGTTAATGGGTTTTAGACCAAAAATCTTTTCGGGCTTGCCCGGGAATAGTACTTCTCCGTTTTCGCCTTTATTATCATAAATTCCAAACTGATATTCTACGTAGTTTTTAAACTGGTTCCAGAAAAATGTTCCTTCAAATCCTCCTTTGAATTTTTCTTTTGAGAAGCCTTGCAGTACTCCAATTTCGGATGTCCAGCCGGTTTCGGACTGTAAGGATGGGGTTGGGATGATAGCAAGTCCTCCGGCAAAATCGGTAATGAGGAATCTTTCTGCAATCGTGGGCATTCGGTAAGCCTGACCAATATTTCCTTTAAGGTGGGTACCTCTGCCTATCTGATAGTTTATCCCTGCTCTCATAATGGGGCGGGTATAATTTACGATTGTGTCAACGCTTAGTGCTTCTGCTCTCCCTCCAACGATAACAGAAAGCCGGTTTGTTTTGTATTCTGCCTGACCAAATCCTGCAATCATATAATTTTTTCGCCATTTGGGATAGAGGTTGCTTACTGATGCGCCCAAAGTGGCGGGGAGTCCAAAGGTGAAAATGAATTTTTTGTGCATTTTTGTAACCTGTGGTCTAATCTGTAAGGAATTGTCCCATGCGTCTCTGTCTGTTCCCCCTCCTTCTCTGAAACGGGTAATATAGCGTACATCCAGCCGGTAAGAGGAGTTGTCATCTACATATTCAATAAATGGGGAAATTACGCCATTGACGTAACTGTCGTCTGAGCCCTGACTGAAACGGTAAGCATTGGTGTCCAGGTCGCGGGAGAAGAAAAAACGCTGAAATTCTTCTTTCATAAAGTGGGAAATTACTCCGTACTGAAGTCCGTTGATTTTCGGGTCCAATTTCCGGTATTTTATGTCTATCCTTTTTCGGGCTTCGTCCGCTTTTTCTATGTAGCTCTGTACTCTGTCGGTATAAAGGCCAAATACCCACTGATTGTTGTCTTTTTTGAATTCGTGAGAAAACATGGATGTGAGGGTTCCGGGCAAATGTGTAGGGTTTGTGTGTGTAGTAGGTCTGGAAAAGGTGTTTGCCCACAGGTTTATCCCCAATACTCCTACTGAGTCTAAATTCCACCATTGTTTTTCTTTCATGGCAGGCCTTTCATAGACTCCGGCTATAAAAGACATCTGTGTTTTGGGTTTTTCGTCCACCGGCCATCTTGTACGGAAATTGATTACACCGTTCAGGGCTGAGGAGCCGTATTGTACTGAGGATGCCCCTTTGATGACTTCTACCTGCTCTGCAATTTCAATGGGAAGTATTTTGCTGTTTGCTTCTCCCAGGTCGTTGGTCATAATGGAAAGCCCGTCAGAAAGGACTAAAACCCGGCTTCCTACACCATAGGAATAGGCATTTCCGCCTCTGATGGATATTTGTCCGTCCTGAATCTGCACTCCGGGCACTCTTTCCAGTGCGTCGCCGATATCCCGTATTCCTGCATTTCTGAGGTAGTTTTTATTAATTACTTCAATGGATACTACTTCATCTGATACTTTTTTTTCAAAAGGGTTTCCGGTAATTACGGTAGTCTCAAGTGTCATTCCGGTGTTTACCAGGTTTATATCGAGGAGGTTATCTTTTCCTGCTTCGAGTTTTAGCTTGATGTTTTTTGTCTCAAATCCGAGATAACTGAATGAGACGGTATATTCACCGGGAGGAACGGAAAGGTTGTATCCGCCGGATTCGCCGGTGAGTGCGCCGGCTACTTCTCCTATTACCACAGACACATTTTCAAGGGGTTTATTCTGATTGTCCAAAACGGTTCCTTTCAGTATGGCATCCTGAGCAAACATCCCCGCTGAAATCAAGACTCCCCAAATCAATAAAATAAATTTGTAAATTGTATCCTTCATATTACACTGCCCGTTGAATAAATAGTACTAAGACGTGAATTATTAAAAAACGCTGCAAAATTATGTAATATTTATCATTTTTTTTTATTAAAGTTGGGAAGCCTTCGCTTCTGTGGCAGATTGTGGCCTTACTGATATTATCCTTACTCTTTCCATAATTTTCCTGAATACAGTTGTCCTTCTGAATGAAAGATTCTGTAAAAATACATCCCTTTGGGTAAATGTGCAAGGGGAAGGCTGATTTTTCCTTTCGGAGCGGGCAGTATTTCTGTACAGACCATCTGACCAAGGCTGCCGGTGATTTGCAGGGTAGCAGCAGATACACCCGAAGGCAGCCGCCACGAGATTGCTGCATCGGAGCGGGCAGGATTAGGGTAGATGCTTGCATAACCTATGTCTTTTATTGGCTCTCCTACCGAGGTGAGGGTATCGCAGCCTGAGCCGGATAATGCACCAAGGCGGAAGTTGGGGAAGTTGGGTGGGGTTCTACCAACATTCCTCAATTCAATATTGTGAAGTTCTATATTGCAAAGAGAACCTTTTAAGTTAGGATTATTAATCGTATGTAAATACTTCCCTCCCCCCGTCAAATAAATTTTATTATCCGGGGCTAATTGAGGGGAGTTAAATCCTATTTTACAATTACTACAATTGGGAGGATATACAAAACCATCGTAAATCGCCACTACTTCCTTAGAACTTTCTATATTTTGACTTAATAAATCAAATTGTAGAACCTCCAATGAATTAGGTACATACAAAAATTGTGAGTTTGAGGAGATGGAAATACCAAGATTGAATTCAAAATTTGTTATTGGGAACAACCTCAAATTAGAAAGGATACCATCACATCTATTGAAGTCAAAGACGCAAATGGTTTGCCCTTGGTTACTAAAATATACATACTTTGAGCCGTCAGGGGTAAAGTCAGACCCCCATATACCTTCAACTGTTTCAAGTACTCCAATTTCTTGCTCTCCTCTTACCATAATTCCTGAAGGTGATACCAATAGTTTTATAAATCGATTAGAGTTGAATTCATGTATTAATATCCACCAATCTCTCCCATTAGCATGACGACAGGCTTTTAAACAACCATGCATAAAGGAACCATTCAAAATTTCATGATTTTTGTCCGTAACTCCTCCTTGTCCATTATTTAAATTCATATCAACAACAGTATAATAATAGGCAACAGGCTGAAATGGTTGCAATACAGCACAATAGATTACAAGATATTGGTTAATTTTATCAGGAAAAGGTAGTATTAACATTGGCTGCCAGTTTCCATAAATAGGGTCTGATTGCCATATACCTGTATTCAAGTCGTTAGCTATAATTTGGTGATAGTAGTTATTTATAAAACGCCCATTACTATACATCAAGAGGTTTCCGTTTGTATCAGAAATAGAAGCGTTACTATGAAATAAATTAAAATACGGATTATCTACGCTATCTAATCTGACTTGAATATTATTGAAATCCATTATTGACGTAAAATTTTGCTCTCCAAGTACCCATATGTGGTCTCTTTTGTTGTCGTTTTGGGCAGATAGAAATAAGCAGACCCCCAAAAAATATAATAATAATCCAATTTTCATGTCTTTTGCAATATAAAATTAGGATTAGTATAGTAGGTTACTATACTAACCCTGATGATTAATTTATTAATGTATTATTATCAACTTTAATGTTTTTAACGTGTTTTTTCCCTCCGAAATTTTACAATAATAAATTCCTGATGGGAAATCTCTTGTTGAGAATTGATACTTTGTCAGTCCCTCTACTAGTCTGTCTTCAGCCACTAATACCCCCAAACTATTATAAATAGTAAGCATTTCCCCTGCAAAATGCCCTTCCAATATACATTCGTCATCTGTAGGATTTGGATACAAAATATATTCGGGCTTTGGACTCATTAAAGAGTCCGCATCAATCCACTCTGCTACACCTTGCCTTAGGTTATATCC
>JAIBAH010000012.1 GCA_019695295.1 Bacteroidia bacterium
CAGGTGGTGATTAATGAATATACCGCCGCAAATTATAACGATTACGCCACAGGAGCAGGAGATTTCAGAGATTGGATAGAACTATACAATACCGGAGCGGCAGCCGCAAATATTGGCGGATACTATCTGTCTGACGATGTTGCTAATCCTATGAAATGGCAGATTCCCGCAGCAGTATCTATTCCGGCAAATGGCAGAATGATTTTTTTCGCTTCCGGAGACAACGGATTATTTGGAACCGAATATCATACCAATTTCAAACTTACTCAGTCCAAAAATGAAGACATTGTACTCGCTGACGCTGCCGGTGTAATCCTTGATCAGATATCCCCCATGCAGCGGCTTCGTTCCAATCACTCTGCCGGAAGGCTCACAGATGGTGGAGCAACCTGGGGCGTTTTCAACAACCCTACTCCCAACGCAGCCAATACAGGAGGCTTTGTGGGTTATACACCGAAACCGGTGATGGATGTAGCTCCAGGATTTTATGCTGCGGCTCAAAATGTTACCATTACCTGTTCAGACCCAACCGTTGAAATTCGCTATACTACTAACGGTCAGGCTCCAACGGCTACTTCTACCTTATATACCGGACCGATAGCCGTAAATACTACTACCGCTATTCGGGCTGCGGCTTATCCTACCGACCCTACCTATCTTCGCGGATTTATTGAAACCAATACTTACTTTATCAATGTAAGCCATACCATGAATGTAATTTCTGTATGTGGTAATTACACCTCTTTATTCGGTGGAAATGATATCGTTTCCAGTTTTGAGTTGTTTGACGACGATACGCCGACACATACATTTTTACATGAAGGGGACGGAGATATGCGCCCGCATGGAAATGACTCCTGGGCTTTTCCTCAGAAAGGAATCCGTTTTTTTCCGAGAGATGAGTACGGATATGAAAATAATATTGAGCATAAAATCTTCAATACCTCTACAAGAGATGAATTTAACTGTTTGATTATTAAAGCAGGAGCTTCTGATAATTACCCTTTTGCCACCACTCAGAACGGATTGCAGAGTTGTCATCTCAGAGATGTATTCTGTCAGACCCTTGCATTAGAGCACGGAATCAATCTGGATGGTAGAAAGTATGAGCCTTGTGTACTCTATGTAAACGGGCAGTATTGGGGATTATACGAAATGCGTGAGAGAGTGGACAGTGATTTTACGGAATACTATTATAATCAAAGCAAAAAAGATGTGGATATTATCCGTTTCTGGGGAGGCTTAATTGTAGATGAAGGAAGTCCCGCAGACTGGAACGCGCTCTATAATTATATCATGAATAACAGCATGACCGTTCCGGCAAATTATGCTTATGTGGAAAACGAACTCGACTTTATGAGTTTGATAGATAATTTTATCCTCAATACCTATGTCAATAACTCCGACTGGCTAAACTGGAATACAGCATGGTGGAGAGGAAGAAAGGATACCCCCAATACTCCCAAAGTAAAATGGAAATACTGGATGTGGGATCAGGATAATACCTGGGACTTAGGCGAAAACTTTACCGGATTACCTTCTACCGGATTTCAGAATGACCCCTGTGAGGTTACAAACCTTCCTCAGTTTCAGAATGCAGGCCCCAATGAAGGGCATGTCGATATTTTTAACCGTCTGATGATGAATGACAACTTCAAGGCAATGTATGTAAATCGTCTTGCAGACCTTTTAAATACTACTCTGAGCTGTGATACTCTGGACGCACACTTTTTCCGGATTGTGAATCGCATGACTCCCGAAATGCCCAATCAAATTGCAAGATGGGGAGGCTCAATGGCTCAGTGGCAGGCCAATCTCGTGAATATCCGCGATCAGTGGACAGGGAAATGTGCACTGATTGATACACAGGCAGTAGATTGCTATGAAGTCTCCGGTCCTTTCCCGATTACAGTTGGTGTTACCCCTCCCAACAGCGGAACAGTGACCGTGAGTACCCTTACTCCGGCTGCTTTCCCCTATACCGGAGAGTATTTCGGTGGGATTAATTTGCCGTTTCTCGCTACACCCGGACCCGGATGGATGTTCGATTACTGGGAAGTAATTCAGGATACGCTCCTGCCTGCCTATACGATTAACGACGACAGTGTCGCAATTTATGCGGATAGCCCGGCTACCCTCATAGCCCATTTTAAATCATTATTCGGAATTATTAATAATGATACAAGTGTTTGTGATGGCGGAAACTTTGTTTTAGTGGTTCAGGGAGGCAATAATTACAACTGGACTACCACTACAAGCAGCACAAGTCTCGGAACAGGTCAGACTTTGGTCGTTTCCCCTACTGCTACCACCTCCTATATCTGTACTTCAAGCGTAGGGGCTGATACTGTGACGATAACGGTGAACGTTACGCCTCAGGTAAGTCTGGGTGAGGACAAACAGTTCTGCGATGTAGCCTCTTCTGTAATTACCCCTCAGTTTGCCGGTGGAATTCCTTTCGGTATGACTTTCTCTTGGCAGGACGGAAGTGCAACTACTACTTATAATGCTACCACTACGGGCACTTATACCCTTACAGTGGACAATAACGGATGTTCAGCAACTGACGCTGCTGATTATGTATTCAGTACAACTCCTTCGGTTAATTTAGGTGCAGACGTTTTGGATTGTAATGGACTGACGGGAATGAACCTCGACGCCGGATTTGTAGGGGGAGCGACCTATCAGTGGCAGGACGGCTCAGCCCTCAGTACTTATAGCGTTGTGAATTCCGGGGTTTACTGGGTTACCGTAAATAATCAGGGATGTATTGACAGAGATACCATAAATATCGTTCTGAGTCAGACACCTGTGGTGAATCTGGGTCCGGATGCTATCATTTGTGATGGCACTGCGGTTGTATCCCTTTCCGCTCAGTATTTCCCAACGGCTACCTACTTATGGCAGGACGGCTCTTCCGAACCTGATTATACCGTTCAGGTTTCAGGTACTTACTTTGTACTCGCAGACAATCAGGGCTGTAAAGCCTCCGATACAGTTTCTTTAATTATCGGTACTCCACCGGCTGCGGATTTAGGTCCGGACAGAGACCTTTGCCCCGGCAAGGAAATTGTGCTGAGTGTAGTGCAGCCTCAGGTGAATGCTACCTGGCAGGACGGCTCTGAATATCTTCAGTATTATGTGAAAAATCCGGGTACTTATTATGTTGAAGTAGTAAATACTCAGGGATGTATCAACCGGGATACCGTTGTCATTACCATGAGCCCTTTGAATACCTTTGAGCTAGGCAACGATGTTTCAATCTGCTTTGGGGATTCAGTCGTGCTAAACCCGGTAGTTCCGGTCGGTTCTGTCTATTTATGGAGTATGAATGACGCTCCCAATCAGCCGGTTACCATCAAAGAAGCGGGAGTATATGAAATTGAAGTAATTTATGAAGGTTGTAGAGTAGAGGATAAAATGGAAGTAACTGTTACAGACTGTAAAACCTGTCATGTATATACTCCGAGTGCATTTACACCTAACGGAGATGGCTATAATGACGTATTCAGCCTGGGCTCAAATTGTCAGGTTGGAGGTGCTTTTTCTTTCAGTATTTACAACCGTTATGGCGTAAAAGTATTTGAAACGGCTTCCATTACAGAAGTATGGGATGGAAAAGTAAAAGGCGCTGACGCTCCTGAAGGAGTTTATACTTTCCGGTTAGATTGTAACCTGATTGATGAAGGTACTGAAAAAAGATTTCAGCAAGGCGGTACAATTACTCTGGTAAGATAAAAGTCAAACCGATAGATAATACGGATTAAAATCAAAACGGCAGGGTTAAATCCTGCCGTTTTTACATTAAACACCTGAGTTACATAGAAAAGAGCTTAATCCAAAACTGAGTATAAAAGTATGAAAGAGTTATACAAAGTAACCATTTCAATCTCAATTGCATTTTTTGGGGAACTGCATTTCCGGAAGTATCGTTTATCTGAAAACGTTGCATTTCTGAACGAAAGGACTTTCCCTGATACAGAAAAATCTACGGAAAAATAGTCAACTGAACCTTCATCTCTACTTTTTTCCCCTTTAGCAGAATAAAATTGGATGCTTTAAATAGTTCTTTCTGAAGCAACCTGATTTTCTCTTCTTCTGCTTTTTGTTTTTCTTCATCCGGAACAGTAAGATTGTTTTCATGATGTTTGATTAATACATGAAAAATCCGGGTAATAATATCAAGAGCTTCCCCGTTTTCAAAGTTTCCCTGAATGATTTCGCTATTCATTGCTTTATGATTTATTGTCCCTGTCCAAGCGAGAACGCGGCTATTCCGTCAAAAGCATACAGATTTTCCGTTTTTATTGTATCAATTTTATGACTGATTGCATTGGTGAGCAGCTGAATTATGTCATTTCCGCTGATACTACTGTTTTCATCTGATTTAAAACGACATCTCCAGTGATCGGTACAGAAAGTTTCTTCAAATCCCTCAGGCCATACTTTTATCCCCCGGTTCGTAATCATAGAAAGCTTCAGGTTCTGAGTTTCCATCATTTTTGCCTTTTCTGCCAACTCATCAGGATTTGTACCGCTCCAGTGAACAAATATATCTACCCCAACCAGCGATTTCTTTGCGGGTGCTTTTCTTTGGTATTTTGGTAAACGAATAATCGAGTCTTTCAGATATTGTACTCCTTTTAGTTTTTCCGGAGTCTTGCCCAGATTGGCAATCACAGCATCCGCAAATTCCATTGTCCCTACTTTTTGTTTACTTACGTTTTCCTTATAGATATCAGAAGTATGAATCCCGTCTTCGATAGTTTTCAGCCATGCATTGTGGATTTTTTCGGCAACTTCTGTCTGTCCGATATGAATCAGCATCATTACCGCTCCCTGAAGTAATCCCGAAGGGTTTGCAATTCCTTTGCCTGCAATGTCCGGTGCTGAACCGTGAATGGCTTCAAACATTGCACATTGGTCACCTACATTTGCTGACCCTGCAAGGCCTACGGACCCTGTAATCTGAGCCGCTACATCCGACAAAATATCACCATAAAGGTTGGGCATGACAATTACATCGAATTGCTCGGGGGTGTCCGCTACTTTTGCTGCCCCGATATCAATAATCCAGTGTTCATTCTGAATTTCAGGATATTCTTTTGCTATTTCATTGAAAACCCGGTGAAAGAGCCCGTCTGTCTGCTTCATGATATTGTCTTTTGTAAAGCAGGTTACTTTTTTTCGCCCATACATTCTTGCATATTCAAAAGCATACCTTACAATTTTCTCACACCCGGGACGACTAATGAGTTTCAGGCACTGTACTACTTCATCCGTTTGCTGATGTTCTATTCCTGCATATAAATCTTCTTCATTTTCCCGTATGATTACAATATCCATCTGAGGATGCTTTGTCTTTACATAAGGATGAAGGCTCACGCAGGGTCTTATGTTTGAGTATAATCCGAGAAACTTCCGGGTCGTTACATTCAGGCTTTTGTATCCTCCGCCCTGAGGGGTTGTAATCGGAGCTTTCAGAAAGACTTTATTATTCCTGATTACATCCCAGGATGATTTTTCGATTCCTGAGGTATTCCCCGATAGGTAAACTTTTTCCCCGACTTCGATTTCATCCACCTCAATTTTAGCACCTGCTGCAAGTAGAATTCTTAGTGTAGCATCCATAATCTCCGGGCCGATTCCGTCCCCTTTGGCAACTGTGATTCTTGTCATATATTTGTTAGTTTAATTGAAAATTTACGTTTTGTAATCTGCATCTTTAAAATTGGATTAAAGGATGCTTTTATCCAGCTTATCCTCTCCATGCTTATAGTGTTCATGCGTTATCACTGGGGGAATATTTTTCGGCTTCATTCTCAACTGAAGTATGCCTACAAAGATAGAAAATGCCATTGCAAAATAAATATACCCCTTGGGAATTTCCACTTCAAAGCCCTCTGCTACCAGCGTAGAACCAATCAGCAAAAGGAAGGCAAGTGCCTGCATTTTGAAGCCGGGGTGCTTATTGATAAACCCACTGATTGGCTCCGCTGCAAACAACATAATGATGATGGTAATAACCACTGCGGCATACATTACCCATACCGATTGTACCATTCCTACAGCGGTGATGATAGAGTCTATCGAAAATATAACGTCAAGCAGCAAAATCTGTAAAATTACCTGAAGGAAGGTAACCGATTTGATTTTTCCCGAAACATCCCCCTCTTCTCCTTCCATTTTATGATAGATTTCCTTTGTACTCTTGAATAATAAAAATACTCCTCCGCCAATCAGCACCAAATCCTTGCCTGAAAAATTGTTTTCTAAAACGGAAAACAACGTAATATCCAGCTTCATGATGTAGGATATCGCCATGAGTAAAAATACTCTGCTCACAGCTGCAACGGCTAACCCGATTTGTCTTGCTTTCTTCTGCTGATTGAGCGGTAGTCTGGAAGCAAGAATAGAAATGAAGATGATGTTGTCGATTCCCAGTACTATTTCGAGTGCAATCAGACTAATCAGTGAAATAATGTTTTGATAATCCATAAAAATATGTGAATTTTACAAACTTAAAATTTGGCGCTGCAAAATTATGGTAATTATATCATATATTTTTATTTATATTTTCAATAAGTATCATTAATAATATTTATGAACTACACCTTACATCAATTACAGATTTTTTTAAAAGTAACACAAACCGGAAGCATAACCAAAGCGGCAGAGGAACTACACCTGACTCAGCCTGCGGTTTCCATTCAGCTAAAAAATCTTCAGGATCAGTTTGACATTCCGCTTACAGAAGTAATCAAAAGAAAACTTTTTATAACAGATTTTGGGATGGAAATTGCCCGGGCTGCCGAAGCTATTTTGAATGAAGTCTATGCAATCAACTATAAAACGCTGGCTTATAAAGGGAAAATGAGTGGCCGGCTTAAAATTTCGGTAGTCTCTACCGGAAAGTACATAGTACCTTATCTGATTACGGATTTCATGAAAACGTATGGGGATATTGAACTTATTCTGGATGTAACCAATAAAACACAGGTAATCAAAAGTCTGGAAAATAATGAAATAGATTTTGCGCTACTGTCTGTTATGCCTGAAAAGCTAATGCTCGGAAAAATCGCTATGATGAATAACGAGTTGTTTCTGATAGCAAACCGGGATTTTGAAACTACAGGGAATGAATATGACCCTCATATTTTGGAATCTTTACCTTTGATTTACAGAGAAAATGGTTCTGCAACCCGTCAGCTGATGGAGAATTTTATAGAAATGAGCGGACTTATCGTAAGTAAAAAAATAGAACTCACTTCCAACGAAGCGGTAAAGCAGGCTGTACTTGCAGGATTAGGCTGCTCTATCATGCCGTTAATCGGGGTAAAAAACGAGTTGTTAAATGGTTCTCTGAAGATTGTTCCTGTTAAAGGGCTTCCAATTGTAACGGTATGGAACCTGGTATGGATGAAACAGAAAAAGTTCTCGCCGGTAGCCACAGCGTTTCGTCATTATATTATGCTTCATCATGAGCAAATCATGAAAAAACATTTTTCGATTTAATAAAAAACACCCGCCAAAAGTTTCTGTTTCAGGCGGGTGTTGATATTTTTAACCGATGAAAAATTAAATCTGAACCTCAGAAAATATCATTGAGCGGATATAATCAGCATTCATTTTGGAAATATTCAGAATTTTAATTCCTTTTGGACATTCTGCTTCGCAGGCTCCCGTATTGGTACAGTTTCCAAAACCCGCTTCATCCATGGCTTTTACCATTTTCTGAACGCGGATATTATGTTCGGGTTGACCCTGAGGCAATATTCCCAAATGAGAGGCTTTTGCAGAAACGAAAAGCATTGCCGAAGCGTTTTTGCAGGTAGCAACGCAGGCTCCGCATCCAATACACTCCGCAGAACTCATCGCTTCATCTGCAATGGGTTTCGGAATCAGGATTTCGTTTGCGTCTCTTGCCCCGCCGGTATTTACAGAGATAAATCCGCCGGCATGCTGAATCGTGTCAAAAGTGCTTCTGTCCACCATCAAATCCTTGATTACCGGAAATGCTTTGGCTCTCCACGGTTCAACGTAAATGGTATCTCCATCCCTGAACTTACGCATATGCAACTGACAGGTCGTGGTCATACGGCTTGGGCCATGTGCCTGACCATTTATCATCATCCCGCAACTGCCACAGATTCCCTCTCTGCAATCATGGTCAAATGCGATGGGTTCTTCCCCTTTCCGGACAAGCTGCTCGTTCAGCATATCAAGCATTTCCAGAAATGACATGTCCGGAGAAACACCCGATACGGGATATTCCACCATTTTACCTGCGGTTTTGGGATTGGTTTGCCTCCAGATTTTGAGTTTTACACTAAATGTATTTTCCATATATAATCAGGTGTAATTACTAATTGAATTTAAAACGGTACAAAGATAGAAAAAGTTTGTATTTGAATTTGTTTTTTTACGGTAAATTCAGGGAATAATTTAATGTTGTTTTTGGCGATAATTGCTCCCTGATTACCTGAATCCCTTGTTCTGCATTGAGTTGTGGATGATTTTACGTTAATCTGCTTTATACATCTTCTCTCCTGCAAATAATTCTATCGAAAGCATATTTTCTGCCGGCGGAAGCGGACAAGAATATTTCTCATTATATACACAGTACGGATTGTAGGCAAAATTAAAATCCAGCATAAAGGAAGAAGGATTTTTGATTTCAACATCCAGATATCTTCCACCCCCATAAGTAGAAAGGCCGTTGGTCATATCTTTAAAAGGAATAAAATACCGGCTTTCTCCACTTCCTGTTGGCTTGTAGGCTGAGAGCTCATAATCATGTTTGAATAACTGAAACTGAATTTTTCCCACCCGGATCATTTTCTGAATTTCATTGGAAGTCGTACGCATAAAAAGCGTATCGCCTGAAGGATAAGCCTTAAAGGAAGCCTGTACTTTATAGGCTTCAGTGGGAGGGAAATAGCTTAGCCCCTTGAACTTTTGGGGTTCTGTAATGGGAGACTCTGTGGATTTTGCAAACTGACTGTCTTTCTGAATCCGTAAATTCTGAACGGTAACGTCATAATCTGAAGGATTTTCAAAAAATAAAAACTGTACCAGTAAAATTCCGAAAAATACCACTCCGATTGCTGCCGTTATATATGTACTGCTTTTTCTGTTATTGATATCCATTTTGTCTGATGTTTTTCCTCAAACCACTTTCAGGCCGGGGATGTTTGATGGTTACTCTTTCTCTGTTGCCGGTTCCGGTCAGGAGTGCGAAATATTTTCGGCTGATAACGGGAATTGTTTGAAGTAAAATTGAACTAATTAAAATAAATTCCGTATAAAGTCAAAAACGAAGATATCTTTTGTAAATTCAAAAACAAATTGTATCTTCGTAGGAATTTTTTTGTAAACTTTAATATACATTATAAAATGGGACTTTTTGATATTTTTGATCAGTTTATTAATGTCATTGAATGGGTAGATAATACCAGAGATACGCTTGCCTGGAAATTTCCGGATAGTAATAAAGAAATTAAAATGGGCGCTCAGCTTACCGTCAGGGAATCTCAAGCAGCTATTCTGATAAATGAAGGGAAAATGGCGGATGTATATGCACCGGGACGCTATGAACTGACCACCCGGAACATGCCGATTCTTACCACTTTGCGCTCATGGAAATACGGATTTGAGTCTCCGTTTAAAGTGGATGTATATTTCTTTAATACCCGTCAGTTTACGGATAATAAATGGGGTACGCCTACGCCTGTAACGATTGCCGACAGCAAATTTGGTCAGGTGGAGTTCCGTGCCTTTGGTTCTTATAATTTCAGAGTCACCAATTTTGAGGTGTTTTTTAAGCAGTTCTGCGGAACGGACCCCGTTGTAACCCTGGACGAAGTAGAAGGTACTTTCAGAGCGAAACTCGTAGATAAATTTACGGAAATCGTGGCAAAAATGGCGGAAGGGAATTTCTCTTTCGTACAAATGCAGGCCAATAAATCGGAGTTTATCAATGCTTTATTTCCTGCTATCAAGCTGTATTTCGAAGGATTCGGTGTAGAAATCACCGACTTTACGATTCAAAGTATCACCCTTCCGGATGAATTGCAGGAATACCTCCGCAAAAATACTCAGATGAATATGGTTGGTGGGGATATGCAGAAATTCATGATGTTTCAGCAGGCAAAAAGCATAGAAGAAGCCGCCAAAAACGGAGGACACGTTTCTCAGCCCGGAATGGATATGGCAACCCTTCTGCTCGCCAATAATATGATGCAGAATATGCAAAAACCCAATCCCGAAAGTCAGCCTCCGGTTTCCAAAGACGATATTATGAAACTTCTCAAAGACCTCGGCGAACTGAAAAATAACGGTATCCTCACAGAAGAAGAATTCAACGAAAAGAAAAAGGAATTGCTCGCAAGATTGTAATTGCCCGTTTTCTGATTCTATAAATTGTAAACCGCCCTTTTTCAGTGATGAATGAAGGGCGGTTTTTATGTTTTTGTTTATAAACTCTCTCAGCATGTACTTCCCCAAAACCCCCGAATGGATTATCCGGATGTTTCCGGGATTGACCTGGAGAATCCCCGGCGAATCTCCGGTGATTTATCTGACGTTCGATGATGGACCTCATCCCGAAATTACGGATTGGGTGCTGGATTTGCTGGAAAAATACAATGCAGAAGCTACCTTTTTTCTGATTGGAAAAAACGTACGGACTTATCCGGAAACTGCTGAAAAAATTCTGAAACGGAATCACCGGATTGGAAATCATACTTTCTCGCACAAAAACGGATGGAATACTCCCCTGAAGGAATACCTCGGAGAAGTCAGAAATGGGCAGCAGGCAATTGCGGATGTGCTGGGGATTCAGGCACTTTGGTTTCGTCCGCCTTATGGAAAACTAAGGTTCAGTCAGTTGCGGAGCCTGAAAAATACCCACAAAATCGCGATGATGGACATCCTTTGCGGAGACTTTGACACAACCCGGAATGCCGCTTTCTGCACAGAAAATGTCATCCGGAATTATCAGAATGGCTCCATTGTGGTATTTCATGATAGCGAAAAGGCTTTTCCGAGATTAAAAGAAACCCTGCCTCAGGTACTTGCTTTTTGTAAAGAGAATGGAATTCTTTGTAAAGCCCTTCCGGAAAGCATTGGGTAAAGTGCTGCTATTTATGGACTTTTACTTCATTGAATGATTGAAATAAAGGCTTTTCAATAATTGATTATCATTTATTTGCATATATTAAAAATAGTGATTAATTTTGCCTTCTGTTTTCCTGAAAAGAAAATAAACTACAACAAAACATCAAATTTTGCGTAAAAAGACAAACAATAATATAAAAAAATATGTCACTCAAAGAAATCATCAATAACGATATCAAAGATGCAATGCGTTCCAAAGATCAGATTGCATTAACGGCACTACGGGCTATTAAAACGGCTATTTTGTTAATTGAAACGGCCGAAGGAAGACCTGCCGGCGAACTAACCTCTGACGAAGAACTAAAGCTCCTCATCAAGCAGGCAAAACAAAGAAAAGATTCTATTGAGCAATTTCGTCAGAGCGGCAGGGAAGACCTTGCCGAAAAAGAAGAAAGCGAATTAAAAATTATAGAAAAATATTTACCGAAAGCAATGACAACCGAGGAACTCGAATCCGAAATTAAAGCCATCATTGCAGAGACCGGCGCTTCTTCCGCCAAAGATATGGGTAAAGTAATGGGCGTTGCCTCCAAAAAATTTGCAGGGAAAGCCGACGGTAAGCTAATTTCTGAAATAGTCAAAAAACTTTTGGGATAAATCTGTCAAAAAGGTGTTTGATTCAATATATTGAAACGATAACTAAAGGATAAAACTTTAACTGATACAAAACTATGGCAGCCGGCGGTCCTTCTATCAATTTTCTCGACCTTCTGATTGGAGGTGGAATTCTCTATGGATGTTTCAGGGGATACAGTGACGGCGTAGAAAAACCCATTCAGCGGGCGGCGATTGTCGTTGCGGCTTTATGCGGCATAAAATTCTACAGCTTTTTTGACAGTTACTTGTTAAATATGTTTGATATCCCGCCTTCTCTTGCGCCCTATGCGAGCGGGTTGTTGGTGTTTGGACTGGTATTTTTTGTGCTCCACTTTTTACTTTCCGGATTCAGCAGCTTTGTGACCAAGGTAAGCCCCGTACCTAACAGTATTGGAAAAGCCGTAGGAGTAGTTTGGGGAGCACTGAAAGCCTCTCTGATTATCAGTTTTGCTGCCCTTCTGCTCAGCAGCGTCAATATGCCTCCCGCAAATATGACAGGCAATTCCGTTTTGTATTCGAGAGTCAGGGATTTCGGGATGACCTTTGTTTCCAGTGTATTTACAGAAATTCCGCTGATTCAGAAGCTGATAGGAGAAGTCGGAAGGGTGATTAAACCCGCAAACAATGATTTCCCGGTAACGCCTGCTCCCGATGACCCTACTGTAAGTACGAACAATAATACACCCACTGTAACCGTAACTCCTCCTGATGAACGAAAAATACCTTCTCAGACCACAACAATACCTTCTTCCGGAGGAACGCAGGACAGGGAAGTACGTCTGGACAGAACGACCGGCGTATATACTCCCGGATATCCTAAATCAGAAATTGCAAAGGAAACAGAGCCGGTTAAACCCAAACTGGTTAAACCCAGGACAACTTCCAAACCTCCTACAGTACGCTAAAAAGCATTCTGATACACTATCCATGATTTATCTGATAGATAATTATGATTCTTTCACCTATAATCTTGCCGATATTGTAAAAAGATATACGGAGGTTACCGTTGTCAGAAATGACGAGCTTACCACCGAATCACTGATTGACCTTCGTCCCAAAGCACTGATTCTTTCTCCCGGACCGGGCAAACCGGAAGAAAGCGGCATTTCCTGTGAAGCGGCAGCCTATTTTCTGGATAAAATTCCAGTACTTGGGGTTTGTCTCGGACATCAGATTCTGGCTCAGATTACCGGCTCAGCGATAGTCAAAGCGCGAAAGCCCATGCATGGCAAAACTTCGCTCATTTTTCACCAGCAACAGGGAGTATTTAAGGGTTTAAAAAGCCCTTTGAACGTAATGCGTTATCATTCTTTGCTGATAGACCCTCCATCCCTGGCACAATCCTTTGAAATTATTGCCCAAACAGAGGAGAAAGAGATCATGGCAATCCGTCACAAACAATTTCCCGTTACGGGAGTTCAGTTTCATCCTGAGTCAATTCTGACAGAAAAGGGAAATATTATGATAAAAAATTGGATTCTTAGTATAAGATAGTTTATTTTGCCTTTTTATTTTTAAAAAATACAGAAAATTACTGCAATGAGCATAATTAAAATCAAGGAAGATGGAGGATTTCGCTATGTCGAAGAAGGGGAAGGTCCGGTTCTTTTGCTTATACATGGTTTATTTGGAGCTTTGAGTAACTGGAGGAGCGTGGTAGAGACCTTTACGAGTGACTACAAAGTACTGATTCCGCTAATGCCGATTTACGAAAAACCCGCTTTTGAGATTGAGACCTCGGTGGAAGGGCTGAAACATTTCATTCATGCGTTTGTAAATTACAAAAAAATAGAAATGCCGGTAATTATCGGAAATTCACTCGGAGGACACGTTGCCCTGAAATATACAATCTCTTTTCCTCAAAAGGTTAAGGCGCTCGTTTTGACTGGCAGTTCAGGATTGTATGAGTCCGGAATGGGAAGCGAATTTCCACGGTATAAATCCTATCCTTTTATAAAAGAGAGGGTGGAATATACTTTCTTTTCTCCGGTTACTGCAACGAAAGAACTTGTGGATGAAGTATTTGGTATTGTAAATGATAATTTCAAGGCGCTCAGGGTGTTGCGGTTTGCCCGTTCCGCCCAAAAAGAAAACCTCAGCAAGGATGTATCGGGGATTAAAAATCCGACCCTTCTGGTTTGGGGGCTGAATGATAATATTACCCCTCCGAATGTTGCACATGAATTTAACAGCCTGATTCCGGCTTCTGAGCTTCAGTTTATTGATTCCTGCGGACATGCGGCAATGATGGAGCAACCCGAAAAGTTTAATCGTCTGGTAAGAAAGTTTCTGGATAAACTGAAATAGCCTGTGGCATAAACCCCAGGCTATTCACTGAAAAAAAAGAGATAAAAACAATCTTTGAATTATAAATGTGCCTAACCCCAAAAAAGTATTAATTTTACGCACGAATTAAAAAAATACAGGGATGTCAAAAAAATATACTTTTCTCTATCTGATACTTTTGCCTTTTTGGGGAATGGCGCAGTTATTTCCGAATCTGGGAGGACAACGTGCCGGTATTTCGGCTTATACCTTCCTGAAAATGGACATCAGTCCCCGTTCTTCGGGAATGGGAGGAGCGAGCCTGTGTCAGTCAGGTGATGCATACAGTATCTTTGTGAATCCGGCCTCACTTTCCGAAGTAGAAGGTACTTCCCTGGGGCTATCTCATACCTTCTGGACTGCCGGCATTAATCAAACCTGGTTTTCGGCTTCCAAACCAACTAAAATCGGACACTTTGGCGTTTCTATGAATTATCTGACTTCCGGTGCAATGCCAGTCAGGACAGAGTTTGAGCCTGATGGAACCGGTCAATATTTTTATTCTTATTATTCGTCTGTTGGGGCTACTTACAGCAAACAGCTTACGGATTTTTTCCGGTACGGAGTTTCTCTCCACTGGGTCCACGAGCAATTGGCGCAAACCAGTGCGAATACTGCCACGATAGATTTAGGCTTTTTGTACCGAACCGATTTTAAAGACCTTAGCTTTGGGGTGAATGTACAAAATTTCGGGTTTAATTCCCGTCTGAAAGGAGTATGGGAAATTGATTCTGCGTTTTACAATAACCCCATTTCTCTGGATAATTATCCTCCGCCTACGGTATTTCAGCTGGGAGTATCCATGATTCCCTATAAGACAGAATCTCAGAGTATTGCAGTTTCCCTTCAGCTGAATCACCCGAATGATAATTCCGAAAATATCAGAATTGGAGCAGAATATGCTTACAAAAGCCTGCTCTTTGCCCGTCTGGGTTATAAAATCAATGTAAAAGACCAGCCTTTTCCGACTGCGGGTTTTGGAATCCGTACAAGAATCGGAAAGCACCCGTTAAAAATGGATTATGCTTTTGAGCCTATGCAGTATCTGGGGGCAATTCATAAAGTGGCCTTGTCCTTTCAGTTTAATCAGGAGAAAAGAAGCGAAGAACCCACAAAATAAGACTTACTTTACGGCTTTGTATATCGCCTTAAAGTCTTTTTCTGTCAGCAATCCCCTTTTTAAGGGTATCGTTGAGTAGAGTAATTCTCCCGTTTTAATCCCGGAAATCCATATTCTTTTATATCCCGGATCAAAGTGCATAAGCGCAGCGTCCGGAGTATCAGCCTGTATTATTTTCTCAATTGTTTTTTTATCTGTAATGATTACGGGCAATCCGTAGGCTTTCTTTATTTTACCGGCTTCAAGTGTTCCGGGCAGTTCTTCCTGGCAGATATACAAAGTATGTTTTTTTACCTGATTTTTATTTCTGGTACAATAAACTTTGATTTTTTTCTGAAAATCATTGATATCAACCGGCCCGTTTTTACTGATATAGTTTATATAATGCTGAATGGATTTCACTAATACCGGAAGTTGATACAAAATGCTTTCCGGATTGTCCACATCGGCTATATTGACAGAAACTATCTCATCTAACCCTCCATAAAAACTTACTGAGTCTTTATTGCAAAGTAAAAGGGAAATGTCACTGTGAATCTGAGTGGTGAATTTATCGGCATTGGTTACCTGCCGGAAACTTTTGATCAGCATGGAGTAGCCCTCCGCAGGAATAAAATCATCCACTTCGGAGTTTCTTTTAAAATCATAATTATTGAGCTTCCAGTATTTTTCCACAGCATCCCGAATCGCGTTATTGTACGCCGATTCCACCCCGTTTCGGGTATTATCCAGGATAATTAATGTGGTAGTATTGGCAATATGAACACCATCCGGAGACGCAAACCGGTTGCCGAGCTGAGCAAATAGCGGAATACCGGATACGATGAAGTAAAAAAACAAAAGCTTTTTGTAAAACATAACGATTAATCAGGTTGTATGAAATTCTGTATGAAAACAGAATCTGTAGAGAGATATTATTTTTTGAAATTAGAATTAACGCTTCAGCGCAAAAAGGCGGAATTTCTTTTTTTACGGAGCCACATCCGGACAATTCCGAATAGTGCTACCAGAGAAACGGGAAGCAGCAGGTTTATTATTCGGATCAGGAAAGTATTATTTGTGACTTTTTCCCGGTCAAGCATACGGATTTTGACTTCTTTTGCCCTGATTTTTGTCAGTGCGTCATCACCGGCGAGGTAATCTACTGCATTCATCAGGATGGTTTTATTATCGTAGGGAATATAGCCTCTTTTACCTCTGAAGATTTTACCCATCGGGAAATTGCCATCCGAAATTACGCCAATATGACCCGGCAGGGCACTTCGCTCACCGAAAATGGCCGAGGGCGGATTAGGAGAAGCCGAATCTACCGGAGCTTCCCTGCCTGCAAACAAAGAAGTAAACATTCCCTCTATCATTACGCCGGTGATTTTATTTCCCTTATTTTTAAAGAGCTGTACAGGCGGTTTTTCCTGAAGATAAGTATTCAGGTCTATAAATTGCTGACCGTCCACCGTACGGCTATCCGGAGAAGAAGTAAGAAACACCTGCTTGGTTACTCCTTTCTGAGGAATCGTGTCAATAGAAGAAGCATATCTCAGCAGAACCTGATCTGTATTCCGGGAGATAGGGCTGTTGGGAAACTGATATACCATTGGATAAAAAATCCAGGGCAGTGACTGAAAACTGCCTCCTCCGGAGCTTTCCGTAAATACTTCTGTTTTTTCGCAGCTTAAATCCTGAATCAGGTTATAGTTGATTTTGAACCCGTATTTCAGGAATAAATCATCGAGATTAAGTTCCCGGAGCTGGGTAAGGGTAGATCTTTTTTCGAACATATCCATATCCACAATTTCCTGCCCGAGAATGAAAAAAATACTGCCTCCCCGCATCAGATACTGATCAATCTCGTATTTTTCCCTTTCAGAAAAAGGCTTTTGAGGTTGTGCTATAATCAGTACATCAATTCCGCTTCTGTATTTGAGGTTTTCCGGTATATCTTTCCCGATTTTTTTCATGTCTTCCTCCGAAACCGTAGGCGCAATCCCGTTTCCGGCATTTTTTTTCATATCATACCGGAATACGTTATAGGTATTCTGCATTCCGGTAATCCACTCACCCAGCATTTCAATGGGAATTTCACCATGCCCCTCAACAATTGCAATATTTCCGGCATTTTCCTTGATTAAGCCCCTGACCGGAGAAACGAGTTTGTATTCCAGGTCTCCCTCTGCACCCGCAAAATCCAGTTGCCCGTTGGGTAAAACACAGCCTTTCACCAAATCAATGTATTTTTCTTTACCCCGGTAGGAAATATAGGCATAGGGAAACAGTTTTTTGTTTTCCGTTTCCATCTCGGAGGTTTTGACGGTGACGGGAATCGGGGGCATCCCTCTTTTGGTAAGTTCCTGAATCAGTTCATTATTATTTTTCGGGTCAATGAACTCAAAATCCAGATTTCCGTTGGCGTATTGCTGCATTTCCACGAGGGTGCTGCGGATAGCGTCCTGAAAACGGCCAATATTGGGGGGATACTCTCCCTCCATATAAATCTGAAAGGTCATAGGATATCTCAGAGAATCCATTGTATTTACACTGACCTCAGAAAGGGAGTATCTTTTTTCCTTTGTCAAGTCAAATCTTTTGAAATATGCGGAGGATAACAAATTCAGTATAAGGATTATACCAATAATTAGAAAATACCGGATATTTTGCTGATTAAACATAGTTAACGAAAAAATAATTTCGGGGCAAAATTACAATAATCTCCCGATTTTTTAGCAATTTCGCATCTTCAAAATTATTCAGTGAAAATACTTTTTTGTAAAGTAACTGAATTTTCTGTTTAAATTCCTTTTATTCAGTAATTTAAAAATAATTCAACGCCGGACATAATGAGATTTCTCTATACATTTTTAATTTATGTATATGGCTTAATGATAAACGTAGCGGCTTTTTTTACTCCTAAAGCCCGGAAATGGGTAGATGGACGACAAAATTACTGGCACAACCTGGAGTCCGGAGTGAAAAACGTCAATGCACAAAGCCCGAACAAGCCCTGGATTTGGTTTCATTGTGCATCTTTAGGAGAATTTGAGCAGGGCAGACCGCTGATTGAGAAAATACACAGGAATCATTGCATACATTATAATATATGTATTACTTTTTTTTCCCCTTCGGGGTATGATGTTCGTAAGCATTATCCTTTGGCTGACCTGATTGCCTATCTTCCGCTGGATACCCCTGCCAATGCAAAGCGTTTTGTCCGGATACTCAATCCGTCTTTGATTGTCTTTGTGAAGTATGAGTTGTGGCCTAACTTTCTCCGTGCAATCCGTGAAAAAAATATTTATCACATACTGATTTCTGCAAGATGGAGAAAAAATCACCGGATTTTCCGTTTTCCGCTTCAGTTTTTTTATCAGAAAGTCCTGAGCGGTTTTTCCGCAATATTTACCCAGGATTCCATCACTCAGGCGCTTTTAAAGCAGCTCAACCCGGATTCAGTCATAGTGGAGGCCGGAGATACCCGCTTTGACAGCGTTGTTGATACCCTTGAGAAGTTTCAGCCTGTACCGGAGGTCGAAAAATGGGTAAAAGGTGCCGGGCTTGTCATCGTAGGCGGGAGTACCTGGGCAGAGGAAGAGGCAATCCTGATGAAAGCAGGGGAGAAACTCCCTCCTGAAATAAAATTATTGATTGCTCCTCATGAAATTCATCCGGAAAAAATCCATAAATATGTAGAAAAATACCCGGAAGAAAGTGTGGTTTTTAGTGAATTGCTGAAAAATCCGGAGCAATATGCCGAAAAAAAAATCTGCTGGATAGACCAAATCGGGTTACTTTCCCGTTTATACAAATATGCTGATATTGCACTGGTGGGAGGCGGCTTTAGCGGGAATCTGCACAATATACTTGAACCTTGTGTTTATGGGAGTTTTATTCTTTTTGGAAGTCATTATAATAAAGGGAAGTTTCCGGAGGCAACCGACCTGACAGAAAAAGGAGGTGCCCTTGGAATTCAGACGGCAGAAGACCTTGAAAAAGCAATAAAAAAGGCAGGAGAGCAATCTTTTCGGGAAAAAATTCGTTCCATCAATAGACGTTTTGTTCAGGAAAGAACCGGTGCAACAGAGCAGATTTACAAATATATACTGGAAGAAATTAAGAAAAAGTAGTCATATTTTAATATTTAAGCAAAAAACCACATAAATTATAATAAGAATCTAATATGAGAAATGTAATAATACTTCTAATTTTGTGCGCCGGATTAGCAGGGTCTTTTTCGCGTGTACAGGCTCAGGTCTCCGACTATTACGAAGAACCCAGAATGTATATCGGAAGCGTTAACCCCAGTGGTGAATTTATGGAGGTGAATTATGATATCAATACTGCCGGATATGTAGAACTTCACCTGATAGACTCCAAAGGACAAAAATTATGGATTAAAGGGCAATTAAGGTCTAAAAAGGGTCAGTACACATTTAAAATTCCGCTGGAACCAATGGCTAAAAACGAAAAATATGATGTTTTAATCAAGTTTAAGGGAAAAGAAGAAAAGTCCTACTTCTATACTCCCTCCTGAATCCTGAATTAATTCATTAAACAAAAAGCCGGCTTTGTTTGTACTAAGTAGAATTACCATAATTAATTTTTTAATATTAAATGATGACCAAAAAAAGTATTCTGATGAAAAAAAGCTGGATTTTGATTTGTGGACTTTTCCTGATGAGTCTTACCGTATTTGCACAGGAAGCTTGTAAGTGTGAAGAAATTCCGGGCTTTAAAAGGGATTTATGCTTTGATAACGAAAAATATCCCGCTGCTTACGCACAGTTTCAGTCCGGCGTAAATCATTTTTATTTTAAACCGGTAAACGGGAAAAAATATAAAAAAATAGAACTCGCTTCCGATAAATCCACAGAAGACTATCTGATTTCGCTCGCCAATAATAAAGCCCTGAAAGTGACAGCCAATGACGTGCTTTTTCTTCAGTCTGCTTTGTCTAAATGGGGTACTTTTGAAACAGAATCCCTGATTAAAAAGGTGGGTGATAATAAACGTACCGAAGCGGATCTCGTCAAACTCGCCACTGAAAAAACGGCCTCCGGTCTGGGTTTCCAACTCATGCGCGCCGGCAAAGGGAAAATGGCAGAAGCCGGTAAAAAAGTTACCGTTCATTACAGAGGATACCTCACCAATGGACAGATTTTTGATGCTTCCTTTGACAGAGGAGCCCCTTTTGAGTTCGCTTTAGGCAAAGGTCAGGTAATCAAAGGATGGGATGAAGGAATTGCTAAATTGCATGTAGGGGATCATGCTGTACTGAGAATCCCTGCTGAATTGGGATATGGTGCACGGAAAGTAGGTTCTATACCTGAAAATTCAGAACTCATCTTCGAAGTGATTTTGCTCGGGGTTCAATAAATTTTTATACCGCCATTTTTTATATAATTTACTCATTTTTCCACCACCAAGTAATACCAAAAAAGCATGAGTGTATCCACCGTATCAAAAAAAAGTATTGATATTAAAATTCAGCCCGTTGAAAAGTCCCGGTTAGCAGATATTGATATGTCAAACGTGGGATTTGGCAGGATTTTCAGCGACCATATGTTTGTATGTCATTATGCAAACGGAAAGTGGGAAACCCCTGAGATTGTTCCTTACGGAAAGATGGAACTTAGCCCAAGTTTTTCAGCGATTCATTACGGACAGGCTATTTTTGAAGGCATGAAGGCCTATAAGGGAGAAGATGGAGAACCCCTTTTTTTCAGACCCGACGAAAACTGGAAAAGAATGAATCATTCCGCTTCCCGTATGTGTATGCCTGAAATTCCCCATGCTCTTTTTATGGAGGGCCTGCACTCTTTGATAGAGTTGGACAAAGCTTGGATACCAGACAATGACAAGGGTCAGTTGTATATCCGCCCGCATATGTTTGCTACAGATGAATTCATAGGGGTAAGGGCTTCTGATACCTACACATTTGTCATTTTTACCTGCCCCGTAAGTTTTTATTACAAAGACCCGGTAAAACTACTGGCTACAAAAGAATATTCCCGTGCAGCAATCGGAGGAACCGGAAACGCCAAAGCCGCAGGAAATTATGCTGCTTCTCTCTTTCCAGATAAATTAGCCAAAAGTCAGGGCTATGACAATGTGCTTTGGCTTGATGCACGCCTTCATCAGTATATAGAGGAATGTGGAACGATGAATGTCTTCTTCGTAATAGACGACGCAGTCGTAACGCCTATCCCTACAGGTACAATTTTAGGGGGAGTTACGCGAGACAGTGTCCTGAAATTACTGAAAGATAATAAAAATATACTGGGCTTAAACAGCGTAGAGTTGAGAAGGGTATCCATTTATGAAATAGAAGATGCTTATATGCAGGGGACGCTGCGCGAAGCATTCGGGACAGGTACAGCTGCCACAATAGCTCCTATCGCCAAAATCGGATTTGCCGGTAAAGATATGAATCTCTCCGACGAACGCCCGATTTCAACCTGGCTGTACAAGCAGCTTTATGGAATCCAGACCGGGAAAATATATGACCCCTATAACTGGGTAGTAAAATTTTAAAGTAAGATAGGAGATAAAAAACAAAAGCAGGTGGTTTTTACAAAACTACCCGCTTTTGTTTAAATGCCACAGCAAAATTATCTCAATAATTAATACAAAATAGTTATTGCCTGGCAACGGATTTTAAAAAAAAGCGTTTCTTTCTGAAAGGATGAAACATTGACAGGGAAATATATTAGTATTTTGCCAAAAAATGAATTTTGTACGGGAATCTTACTTTAAACCGGCATTTTTTTTCAAAATTTGTATTTTTAATAAAAAACATATAATTTCGCACAATTTCACCTTAATTTTTCAATTTATTTTTTTAATTTATTATGAGAAAATTATTAATCATCGTAACTTCGCTTTTAGTAGGCTCAGGCGTTACGGCTCAGAATCAAAGATTCATCTACAAGGGTGATCTTGATAACAGGTCGGTTGCTGTGAAACCTACTGAATCGGTTTTCAGCACAAACCGTACCGCACCTCAGGTGCAAACCAATACCAATACAGGAAATATGGGTACTGACGCAGTAACCAGTACAGCGATTCTTGTATTACCTAATCCTTACGGTTATGCAGTTGTAGCTGAGCAAAAAGAGGTATGTGCTATGCCTTCTCTTGATGCAGTAGCTTTCGCAAACCGTCAGGACCCTGCAACTTATGGTGGGGGTATCAGCGGACACTTCCGTTACTCTGTTTCTACTGACGCAGGTCAGAACTGGACTACCGGTATCGGTGTAACGAATGCTGACGCTCAGACTTTAGGACTTGGCCGTTATCCGGACAATTATCTTTTTGCCGGCGGTACAAATCCAACCACCAATGATTTGAAATTCCATATCAGCGGACCTACTGTTGATATCAGCGGCTCAGGTTTCGCAGGACAGGTATTTAATACCGTAACCAGTAATCTTACCAATGCTGCAAGTTTCAACGTTACTCAGGAAGATTATGTAAATCAGGGAAATACCTTGTTTTATTCTGAAGGAACTCAGCAAGGCTATGATTCCGGAATTTTCTGGAAAGTAGATGGTACTACTGATGCTGCAGATGATAACCTTTATGTAAGTAAAGGTACATTCAATGCAACTACTCAGAAATTAGAGTGGACGCTTCACGATACCATTACAGCTACCTGGAATCTTGCAGTTGACGGTGCTTCGCACTGGACAAGTGTTAATATCGCTTTCTCTCCTGACGGAAAAAAAGGATTTATCTGTGTTTTAGGGGACATGGTAGGAGGAAGAGACTCTATCTATATGCCTGTTATCTGGGAATATGACTTCGCTACTGATTCCTGGATGGCTCCTTATGAAGTAAATATCAACGCATTCCCTGAACTTGCGGGTTATGTTCAGCAGTGGGTGGATACTGCAAACGTATCTATCAGTAATGGTACGGTTACTACCGGCTTTAACTGTGACTTAACGGTTGACAATGACGGAAATCCTCATATCATGGCTGTGGTAGGACCTGCTTCTTCCGGAACTGCTTCTCCAACTGCTTATTCTATCTCTTCCGGTTTCGGAATGCAGATGATGGACATCACGATTGACCCATGGGGTGACTGGAACATGATTACCTTAGGCCCAGTTTATACTTTCCGTGAATCTTTAGGAAGTGGTGCCAATGTTGTAAGTCTAGATATTGCTACTCACCTTTCCCGTACAATGGACGGAACAAAAATCTTCTATACATGGTGTGATACAGATACTACTGGTATCGGTGGTAATGATAATATTGCTCCCAACCTTTGGGGAAGATTCTATGACGTGGATGCAAACCTGATTTCTACTTCAGTTGACTGGACTTTTGATGATGGTTTCTTCGCAACAAAAGCACGTCAGCCAAAAACATCTGAGTATGTTTTTGAAGCTACTTCTGCTTCTGCATGCGGTATGGTTTATACTGTACCTACCACAGTAGTTGACTTCTCTGACCTTACCAATATGCTTGCACCTGTAACAATTTACTACTTCGAAGATGTAAGTTACGATTGTTCAACTGCTGATCAGAATCCTACCTGGTTCTATAACTGTGCATCCAATCCTATCTCTGTTACTCCTACTGTAACTCCTGCAGGTTGTGGTCAGAATAATGGTAGTGCTTCTATCGTGCTTGCTGGCGGTGTACCCGGCTCAACCGGATATACAGTTTCTGTAACTGACGCAAGTGGTGCAAACGTTCCTTATGCAAACAACATGATTTCCAACGTGGGTGCGGGTATCTATACTGTAATGGTAACCGACTCTTTGGGTTGTATGAGCGAAACTTCTGTAAGCGTTACTAACTTGAATGCTCCTACAGTTACAGTTACCAATACGGTTAATCCTGCTTGTTTCAATACAGCTAATGGTGGTGCTACGCTTTCTATCACTGGTGGAACAGCTCCTTATACTGTAAACTGGTCTTCCGGAGCAACAGGAACCAATCCTACTAACTTACCTAACGGTGTTAATACTTATACAGTAACAGACGCAGGTCAGTGTATTACTACAGGTCAAATTACTTTAACGGCTCCTCCTGCTATCAATGTAACTGAAAGTGCGGGTAACTTACAGTGTAATGGTGACAACAGCGGTTCGGTTTCTCTGTTAATCTCAGGTGGTTCCGGTGGAACAAATGTTACCTGGACTCCTGCAAGTGCAGGTACAGGTTCTGTAGTTACAGGTCTTGCTGCCGGTTCTTACTCTTATACTGTTACTGACGGAAATAACTGTACTGTAACCAACAGTGTAACTATCACTCAGCCTGCTGCTATCGTTGCTACAGGTTCTGCTACTCCTAACAGCGTTGCAAGTGCTACAGGCCCTTGGTCTGGAACCTGTACTGTAAATGCTTCCGGTGGAACAGGTGTATTGACTTACTCCTGGTCTTTACTTTCTAATACAACCAACGTTCCGATTACTACCAATAACCCGGGTACTACTGCATTCCAGTCCGGCTTACCGGGTGGGGTAATGACTATCATTATCGAAGACGAAAATGGTTGTTTGGATACAGTTACTCAAACCATTGAAGGATATACTGTTGGTATAGAAGAATCATTAATTGGTATCAATGACTTCAAAGCTTATCCTAATCCTGCAAACACAGTATTGAATGTAAGCATGACTTTAAATAACGCTGATGATGTAACGGTTTCTTTAGTAAGCCTTAACGGTCAGGTAATGATGACCAAAACGGCTAAAAACAGTGCTTCTTTCAACACTCAGCTGAATGTAGCGAATCTTGCTTCCGGTATGTATTTCTTACAGGTAACTACCTCTATTGGTACTGCTACCCAAAAGTTAATCATCGAATAAGCCGGATTGCTTAAGCAATAAAATCAATGCCTCTTCCGAAAGGAGGGGGCATTTTTATTGTTTATAAAAGGGGAGTGGTTCCGTTTGATTTATTGATGTAAGGGGACAAAAGTATCCCTGCAATTGTGGCCATGCCGCAAGCATCTGCAAACTGTCATAAACCCATAGTCTGCGGTTTCCTTCAGAACGGTTTATGGTCAGGGGGTAGTTACAATAGGTTTTTGGAGAAACTTTACTGACAAAACCGGAAGCCGAATCACCTGTTCTAATTCCTCTAAAACAGGAAGATCAGGAAACTTATTTCGTTTTTGTGCAAAGAAAAACCGGAAATGAATAGCACTTCAAATCCGGTTTATAAGTTATCTGAAAGCAATAAAAAAGGGTTGAAACAATTTGGGCTCACAATGAACCGGAGTCAGAAAACGATTTGTTTTTTCATTTGTATATAAAAAAGTCAGAATTTAATATCACATAAAGCAATGTTTCCGATTCAGAATCCCGCTGTATTTACGTATCCGCTTGTGCTTTCGTCTTCGATATTCTTTTTATGCTTTCCGGCTATATAGGCTTTAGGGAAAACCCTTTGCATTCTTTTATCCACATCACTCACGGTAACTCTTCCGTCTTTGTCCTCATCAAGTCCTGCATTTTGTTTAAAGGCAATGCTGGGTTTTGCATATAAAGTATAGCAATAATCCCCGCTCAGGGCTTTAGGGTATAAAATTGCGAGGTAGAGTTTGGTAAGGCTGTCAAAATTACCATATTTGGCTTTAATCATGGATAAATAGGTATAGACATATTCCAGTTGTTCTGTATGTGTCATCGTTTTTAGTTTTTCCGGTGAAGTATTGATTTCGGCTGCTGTAGCCGGCATAAACTGAATCAAACCTACTGCACCACTGCCTTTTAGATTCACTGCGGCGGCATCAAAGCGGGACTCTGAGTACATTACAGACATCAGCCATTCCGGTTGAATATTGAGACGGGTGGATACTTCCCTTACTTTTGCTTCAAAAGCCTGCTTGTCCGACACATAGACAGCCGCTTTATCCATCAGGTATAAATCATCCGCATTACTACCGCTGAAAATCGCCGGATTGAAAAAAGAATGAGAAAGCAGGTTGGTGATAATCGCAGTGATGAGCAGAATGCCCATTCCTCTGAATTTTACCGGAAATGTGAAACCAAGATGACGAACCAGTGAAGAGCCGGTTTCTGAGTTGATAAACTGAGTTGTTTTCATCGCTTTAGAACTATTAAATTGTGACATAAAAGACCGTAATTGAAAATAAAAAAACTTAAATAAATAGTATTTGTATAAAAATATTAGCAAATAACGGAGGTATTTTTTATAAAAACAAATTTTTTGTGAAAAAATTACTATTATTTTTATCAAAAAAATATAAATTGCTTTATCTCAGGGAATTATTTTGAGTATTTATGACAAAATATTACTTTTGACCATTGAAACTAAAATAAATAAACAATGAAATATAATGAACTATTATCCCTTACTCATGGGGAATCTGTAAGGGAGAAAGAAGTGGGTATGCTGAATGTGGTTACCGGAAAAATTGTTGTTTGTGATCCGGTAACGAATCCCGACCGGACTCCTTTTACTGAAGAAATTCCTGTGGGGGAGTATCCGGTTTCGGTATTTGTACATGAGGAAAAGAAAAGTATCGTACTGATTCGGTTGCAGATTCAGCAGAAACCCGTGGCTCAATGGGAGGTGGCTCTGCTTCCGGGTCAGGATTTACAGTCACTGGGAGAAGGGGAATATTTTGGTTTTCCGGTGATGACTGGCCTTGGGTGCTATACAGATGAACTGAGTGCCGATTTTTTTAAAGCGATTCAGGAAAGGCTGCAATCCGAAATGGGAGAGGAGCTGATGGCATATTATAATAATTTTCTTGTCAATGAAATGGCTGCAAATGAAAATCTTTACTGTAATCATTTTCCCTCACCGGATTCCCGCCTGAATATGATTGTATTTTCTGCCGGATGGGATGAAGGTACTTTCCCTTCCTATTGGGGCAGGGACGAAAACGGAGCGGTTGTTTGTCTGATTACCGATACAGGGATTATGAATTTAACCCCGTAATTGAAGAAAATACGGGTAGAATGAAAAAATAATTCACTGAAAAAGAATTATATAAAAAAAAATGTATATTTTTACGGGTTAACGATTAATTATCAAATCTTATGAAGCAAAATACTTTACTTTTACTACTATGCTTTGGGTTTTGTCAGATGATATATTCACAAAGCGGAATCAATGTAAATGGTCAGCTTGACGCTATTGAAGAGTTTTCGGACATGAAACAGCATGCGATTCTAATGCCTGACGGGATTAAACTCATGACAGATATTTACAGCCCGATGACTCAGGATTGTCTGATTATTAATATTGATTTACCGGACCTGGATTTAGGCCCTTTGGGGAGTTTTCCTTTAGGCACTGCTGACCTTGAGGTAATTCCCCGGGGTACTCCTTTGGTTTATTATGATTCCCTCAACGGGCAGGTGAATCCGAATCCGTTTCAGTATCCGATGATGTTTACCCGTACCCCCTACAGTAAAAAAGGGGACGTTGTAGGCAGAATTGTGTCCCTCATGGGATTCAATTATGCCCTTCAGGATATGAGGGGAAGATACACTTCCGGGGGCGTTTACATGCCTATGTTCAGTGATAGCTGGAATAAAAATGCGTATCATAATCAATACAAACACGTTCTGGACGTAACGCCTCTCTCTGATCCCCGTAACGGAAACCGGCATGAAGATGGATACAATAGTGTAAAGGCTTTGTCCGAAATGAAAAAAATGTACGATCTGGATGAAGACGGAATCCCTGAAACAGAAAGCTATCTGAATAACGGGGCAATCGGAATGTTTGGTGCTTCTGCTCTCGGGAACACACAGCTACAGGCTGCGGCTGCTCATAAAGTAAATCCGCTTGGAAGGGGTCTGAAATGCCTTTTCCCGATTGTAGCAACCAATGAGCATTACCGCTATACCGGTTATCAGAATGGAGTATTCCGGGAGAGAATTGTAACCGGATGGCTAAGGGGACAGATAGCGGATACCGATGATAATGCCAATGCGTACGATTTCAATATCAATGATAGTATTCACAGTTCCAATGATTACAATGCGGCAAGTAAATTCGTGGCGGCAAATCGTGCGATTGACCACTTTACCACGGTTCGTTATGATCTCAACGGAGATGGAATTCTGGGTAACGGAGAATTGGGGGGGTATTATCCCAATTCTGTTGGAAGGGCGGATATGGATGCCAGTCGTGCAATGGTTAATGCCGACGGTGAGTCGGTAGCCGCTGATGGCTTTACCCCTCTGCCCGGATTGACCTACAATCGTTATAATAATATGGATGTACCTGCTTATCACCTTACCGGATGGTGGGATATTTTTATTGATGGTCAGTTGCAGACATGGAGAATGACCCGTCAACACCTGAAATCAGCAGTTCAGAATGAGAAAAAACAAAAAATAGTAATTGGCCCCTGGGCACATCAGACCATCGGAGGCAGAGAGACGGGCGATATGACCTATCCGGATAACGTTGGGGATATTATAGGATTTGCAGTAGATGATGTGGATTTCGAAAATCTGGATGTTAATAAAATTCTTCAGTCTGAAATCATTGCATGGTTCAGGTTAAATCTGAATAATAATGAAAACTACAATAAAACCGGTGCGCCGAAAATTCGCATTCCGGAAAGTGATAAGTGGCAGGAAACGCCGCTGGGAGCAGATGTAAGGGTGCCTTCTCAGGATTTTGTATTTCCATTTGAGGACCTGATTAACTTTGTAGCAGGTACCGGAGGGCTAAAAAACCTTTCCCTTGAAATCAAAGTCAGTGTTTTTGGTCAGGAAATCAAGCAGGAAATTACGCTGGATGTACCTGCACTTGGCAGCCCGCTGATTCCGGGATTTGGGGCTTCCGGTCAGGTTACCGCTCCCAAAACGCTGGATTATAACGACTTCCCGAATGTACGCTTCTATGTACCCGGGCCTGTAAATGACGGAGTGCCTCAAAACGCAAATGTAGGAAATTACTGGGTTGCTGTGGATACTTTCCCCTTTACCAACGGGATTACCTGGCAAAACTACTACCTCCACAAAAGCGGGGCAATTGATAAAGCCCTTCCTTCTACCGATGAGGGTGCAGCCGTATTTGTAGATGACCCCAATGATCCGGTCTGGACTGTGGGAGGAGCCAATATGATTGTAGAAACGCCTCAGGGTGACAGAATGAGTCAGGGACAAATGCAGATGAACTCTCCCGAACTTGCACCTTATTGCCTGGATCGTCCGGGAGTACTTAAGTTTGAAACCGCTCAGATTCAGGATTCCCTTTGTATAATCGGATACCCGAAAGTGACGCTGTATGCCCGTTCCAATCCTGCCGGTCTTACTTCCGGAGAGACCGACGCAGACTATTTTGTAAGGGTCATTGATGAATATCCTGACGGCAGAGAGTTTTTTGTATTTGAAGGGTGTGTAAATGCCAGAGCAAGAGATTATGCCCGTCATATTTATCAGACCGGAAACGAAGATCCGAATATCCCGTATTCCAATATTCAGATTGGTCAGGTGTATGAGTATCAGTTTGAAATGATGCCGATTGCCTATACCTGGGGTAAAAACCACAAAATGAAAATCGTTATTCAGGGTAGTAATAATCCCCGCTACCAGTCCAATCCGCATATTCCGCTGAATCCGAATGAGTTTTTCAGAAGACAACCCGGAGACGGTCAGGGTTATACCTTTAATGGCGAGTTTATGTTGCCAAGAACAAGCGTTGAAAGGGTCTATTTCGCTCCGGATAAAGCCACCAGAATTGAGCTTCCTGTATTCAAAGGCAGCAGCACTACCGATATCAGTACGCCGGTGATAGTAACTCCCTCACTTCAGGTAATTGCCTATCCTAATCCTGCACATCAGTCTGTGGCGGTATCGGTGAATATGGGCGGAAAAATGCAGCTGGTTTTGAGTAATCTTCTGGGGCAATCCCTGAAAACAAAAGAATTCAGAGAAGATACCGCCCTGGATATTTCAGATTTAGCTCCTGGTATTTACACGATTCAGGTAACGGACGAATCCGGACAGCACACTCAGGTGAAAAAAATCTCGGTGTATTAATTAAGAAAAGAGACATTAAAACAGAATACGGGTTATCCTTAAAAGGGGTAGTCCGTATTTGTTTTAAATAATATTTACTTTTAGCCGCCATATTTTCTTTCTCAATCTTTTTCAGAAAAAAGTGCGGTTGATAATACAGCACGTTTTGAGCATATAAAATGAAGAGAATTCAGATTTTATTTTAAAAACCAATTTATTTAACAAGTCCTAAAATCTTGCAGAGGCAACGAAGAAAAAAAACTTGCTTTTGATAGAAAAAACATTATTATTGTATTTAATACCTTCCTTTATTATGATAACAACTAATTTTTTAGTATTTGACCGTGATTTCAGAGAAGCAACTAAAAGGAATGTCTGACAGAAAGAATTTATTGTATTTGAAAAAGAAAATTATGAAACAAAATCTTACACATAAGTCGGTTTTTTTGCAACTCCCGGATGCCGTGGTTATCACAGATATTATGGGGAGGATTGTAATGATTAATAATGCTGCTGCGGGTATATTGGGGTTTACAGAAAAGGAAATTACAGGACAAAACATAACGCTCGTTTTCCCGGATTTTCCCTTACAAAAGAAGATAGACTCTCTGATTAATGATAAAATCCAGTTGAATGAAAGCGAATATATCGCAAGTAGGAAAAATAAAAATACAATATCTCTGCTAATATCTCCGGCTTTAATAGAAGATGCAGATGAAAAATGGATTTACTGGGGCTTAAGAAAAAACAAAACCAGTTCTGTGTGCCCTGCAAGTCAGAATCACTATAATTCTTCTTTGCTGGAATCTATTTCTAAAATCAGTTCACTGCTGATTAATGAGGAAAGTCAGGGGGACGAACTTTCGGAGATATTTGGAATTATCGGTACAGCGACCAACTCAGACCGTGTCTTCTTTTTTCAGACAGAATTGAGCAAAGATGGTACTGTTTTGATCAATCAAAAGACAGAATGGGTTTCGGACCCCCGGTTTTCTACAATTCAAAATGCTGAATTCCAGCAAATTTCTTATGATAATTTTGCTTCATTTTTTGACTTTCTCAAAGAACAGGGTGTTTTTCAATCGATAGTATCTGACTTGCCGGACAGCGAATTTACCCAAATATTGATTGAGCAGAAAGTATTGTCTATCTTATGTATTCCTGTATTCATTAATGAGCTTTTTTATGGGGTTATTGGTTTCGATGACTGTAAAAAAGAGAGAACCTGGACAGAAGAAGAAGTGGCTGCGCTGAGGATAATTATCAACAACATTTCTAAAAATATTGAAGTCAGACAAGCTCAGGAAACTTTAAAAACCTCCATTGAGCGGTACAATCTTGCGATTTCAGCTACTCAGGAAGGAATATGGGACTGGAATATTCAGACTAATGAAGAGTATTTTTCTCCAAGATGGTGTGAAATTAATGGGTATGATAATACAGATTCTGAAATTGCTCATAATTACAATAGCTGGTTTGAAGGGATACATCCGGATTACAGGGATTATGTATCAAATGCAGTAAAAAATCATCTTGAAAAAAATGAGAAGTACAATGTAGAATATTTGCATTTGCATAAAGACGGGAAATACCGCTGGCAAAAATCGGTGGGTCAGGCAATATTTAACGAGGAAGGTATCCCTGTCAGGATGGTTGGCTCTATCAGTGATATTACTCAGAGTAAATATTCAGAAGAAGCGTTAAAACAAAGAGAAATTTTTTTAGAGTCAATTTTTACACATTCTCCGGTTCCGCTTCTGATTACAGAATTAGATACAGGGATTGTTATTTTGGCAAATCAGCAGTTTGGTCAGTTGTTGAAAACCGACGTAGCCTCTCTAATCGGGAGTACCGCTTCAATATTCGATGAAAAAAAAGACACAAGGGGGGCGTTTATTAAAGAACTAAAAGAAAAGGGCGAGTTAAAAAATATTGATCTTGAATTTACTGATCCGGAGGGTATTCCAGTAAAGTGTTTATTATCCTCTTTTCTGATATCTTTGGAAGGCAAGGCTATGATATTCACTTCCATAGTGGATATAACCGAAAGACAAAAAGCCGAGACATTAATCAAGGAAAAAGAATATCAGTTAAGGCTGGTAGTTCAGGCTGTAAATGCGGGATGGTGGGATATGAATATTGTGGATAATACAGTATTCGTTTCCGATAAGTGGTGGGAAATGAGGGGGTATCTACCCGGGGAAGGAAGTATTGAAAAAACAGATATTTATCATCCGGATGATATGGCTAAAATTCATGAAATCTATAGTCATGCGCTGAAAAATCACCTGTCCAATTATGACATAGAATACAGAATGTTAATCAAGGGAGGAGGCTGTATTCCGGTTTTATCAAGAGCCTATGTGTTGTATGAAAAGGGAAGAGCAGTAAGGGCATCGGGTGTGACAATTGATATCAGCAACATGAAAAAGGCAGAAAAGGAAATAAAGGATAAGCAGGAGTTGATGAAAACGATGATTCAGACTATGAATGAAGGGGTAATGCTTATGGATACCGGCGGTGTAGTGCTGATTGTGAATCAGGCAATGCAAACGATATTGGGAAGCAGGATATGCGAAGGCGATTCTCTGGAATGGGCGGAAAGCATAATTATGTATCAATCGGGAAATGAATCCCGGATTTTATACGATGATACACCTCCGCTGAGGTTATTAAGAAGGGAATATTGCTCTGAAGAAGAATACAGGATTATTCATCCCCAAAAAGGAGAAGTGTATATTGTTTGTTCAAGTTTGCCGGTAAAAGACAGTGAGGGCGTTTTGATAGGAGGGATGCTTGTTTGTCGTGATATTACGATTCAAACCCTCGCTTTAAAAAAACTAAGGGAAAGCAACAATCTTCAGCAGGCAATTATCAGCGCAATCCCTGACCTGATGTTTCGATTGTCTTCAGAAGGAACCTTCATCGGATTTAACGCACCGGATAAAAAGTTTCAGTACATTCATCCCGAAAAATTTACAGGGAAAAAACCCGGAGAAGTTTTACCTCCCCATATTGCAGATATGATGAATGAAGGATTAGAGAAAGTACTTGCTCTTCAGGAACAAATTCAGTTTGAATTCATGCTGGATATGGACGAGGAGCTACATTTTGAAGGAAGGCTTATGCCCATTCATACACGGGAAGTACTCATGATAATCCGGGATGTAACCCAGAAAAAAATGGCAGACAAAAAAGTGCTTGAAAATGAAGAGCGTTTCCGGGCTATGGTCGAATACAGTAAAGATGTTTTTATCATTACAAAACCGGAACAACTGCTTTATGTAAGCCCTAATGTAGAGCGTATTCTGGGATATACCGTTGAGGAGTTTTTTGCTGTCAACCCTGAAAGTATTATTCATCCGGATGACCTGCCGATGAGATGGGGGGAGTTGAAGGAGCCGGGTAGTTCTCTTATGATTGAGTACAGGTTTAAAAACAAAAAGGGTGAATGGCTTTGGCTTGAAGCAATGGGAATCAATCTTTTTCATCTGGACAACATCAATGCGATGGTTTTTAATCTGAGAAACATCACTGACCGGAAAAATGCCGAGATGCAGCTATGTAATCAGAACCAAAAACTATATTTACAAAATGAAGAACTTGAGCAATTTGCTTATATTACCTCTCATGACCTTCAGGAACCCTTGCGGACGCTTACGAGCGTAGTGGAATTGTTTAAAATGGAATTTGAGACCCAGCTGAAAGGGGATGGAGAAAAGTACCTTGACTTTATCAGTAATTCTTCTGAAAGAATGCGACAACTTGTAACGGGTTTGCTGGAATATTCCCGTATTGGTAAAGAAAGAGAAATTTTTGAGGTAGATTGCAATGAATTGATAAAAGGCTTGCTGGAAGATATGGCTATGAGTATCCGGGAAGCTGACGCTGTGATGAATGTAAGTCCTTTGCCCATTTTGAAAGGGTATTCTGTTGAACTGAAACAACTTTTTCAGAATCTCATAAGTAATGCCATTAAGTTCCGTAAAAAAAATCAAATACCTCAGATTTCAATATCGGTTAATGAAACCAGAACAGAATGGCTTTTTGCTGTTGAAGATAATGGAATTGGTATTGCTGAAGCCGACAGGGAAAAAATATTTATAATCTTTAAACGGTTACATAACAGAAAAGAATATGAAGGAACAGGTATTGGATTGTCGCATTGTAAAAAAATAGTAGAACTTCACGGCGGAAAATTATGGCATGATTCAAACATTTCCGGAGGCAGCACGTTTAGATTTACAATCCCTAAATCGTAGAATTTATGAGAACGAAATTTAAGTCGGTTTTGTTGATTGATGATGACGACGCAACCAATTTTATCAATCGTAAATTTATTGAATTTTCAGGAATAGCAGAATCTGTCACCGTTGCACTGAATGGAAGTGAAGCAATTTCTCTGCTTAAAATGCTTAAGGCGAACCAACCCGCTTTAATCCTTCTGGATATTAATATGCCTGTGATGGATGGGTGGGTTTTTCTCAAAGAGTATTCCAAACTTGATGAAATCCCTAAAGAAAAAACCACGATATATTTACTCACCACTTCGGTGAATCCTGATGACATCGAAACCGCAAAGCAGATTCCCGTTGTAACCGGTTTTTTAGACAAGCCTCTTTCTATAGACAAACTGAAAAATATTCAGGTCAGTGCGGGTTTGTAAAAACAGAGTGATGGATGAATTTGTTACTGGTATTTCATTACCTTCCCTTTTTCCTCCAATATATCCCTCACTTCTTTCCATGATGGGAGGGTTTCTGAAGTATAATGAAAAGTCCTGACTTCTGTTGCTATTTCTTTTGATTGTTTCATTGCGTTGAGATGTGCTCCCTGCTTATAAAACCGCCGGATATCCTCTTCTGTTTCCCAAACGCTGAGGGTGTAATGGTCATATCCCCAGCCTGTATTTTTCATCCGGATAAATCCTTTTTCCTTGCGAAGCTGATGCTGGATTTTGGCTCCGTGAATCGTGAGGCGGAAAAAATACCACCATTTTCTGAGCTTTATGGATGTGATGCTGATAATCATCGTACTAAAGAAAAAATTTCGGCAAAGATAACTTTATAAATCCGGATTCAGGCGTTTTTTTATGAAATAAACTCCCGCTTTGAGATGAATCAGGGAAATATAGATACCGTATAAGCATTGAAATATCCTGCTCCGGGCTGATTCATTCCAGTATTTTGAATCAATGGTTCGGCCCTGTAAATCCAGAATTTCGGCTCTGAGCATACTGATATTGTTTTTACTGATAATCGTCGGTGTTTTATGGGTTGGGTAAACCTTAATGGCTGAATTTATAATGTCATTGCCGGTGGGAGTGGTAAAGTACATGTTTTCATTGAGTTTTCCAGAAAAAAATAATTAATCATAAAGAGAAGGTAATAACAACTTTTACATTCATTTAAACGTTATAGGTTGATTGGGGGTAAATTACTTATATAGAAAATTTATCCCGACAGAAGTATAAGTAAAAGAATTTTGTGTTTCGGAAATAAATTATACTTTTGTGTCAAAATTACCGGGTAAAAATTATGATGCGCTGGATATTAGTTTTACTTTTGACTACGGGCTACCTTACTATGACCTTACCGGTTATTTCAGGGAGCAATGCAGGAGACAATCCTGTATATACGCAGTGGGTAAATGAACCCGGTGTATTACAATTGAAAGCTACCGAATCCTCCAAAAAACATTTTTTATCTTATCTTTTTGATATATGGGCTGAAACAGAATCTGAAGACTCAGAAGATAAGCTGGAAATACTGGGATTACTTTTATTATTTACAGGGGTACTAACGCTGTTTCTATTCCAGGGTATTAATATCCGTAAGATATTTTCTTCTTATTTTTTTACGGGGTTTCGCCAGAATATCCCCATTTTCCTTCTTTTCAGGAACTTACGGAATTGAATTTCTATTCTTTGCCACTATGGCCAAAACCGTGTTGTCATTTTAGAAAATGGCAATTTATTTTCTTTTGAGAAAAAAAATCAAGGTTCTGATTTACCCGCAATTTCTGTAACAGGAAATTCCCACCATTGTATATAAATCCGGTAATCCGGGTTTATGCGTTTGTTTTTTTACAAATAAATTATTTTTTATAATGAAATCTTCCAATTTAGTATTTCATGAGCAGGATGTTTTGCATAACCTGAAACATTATCTGCCGGCGCAGGCACCCCTGAAAGATTTTATTCATCACAATACGCTTCATGCTTTTCAGGACATGAAATTTGATAAGGCGATACACACTGCCTCAGAAATTTTTGGGTATAAAGTATGTCTGTCACTTTTTGAGTACAGGGATCTTTTCCGGAAAGGACAAATCCGGGAGGATGTACTGGAAAATGTATTAAAGCACAAAAAACCAGGGAAACAACTTGCCGTATGGAGAGAAAATCTCCTATACAAAGAGTATAATATTGAAAAAAGTGCCAGAATCGGACAGTTACGGTCAATCTGGAAAAAAGACTATTATATAGACCTTGATCTTATCGTACATCCTCTGTTGTACCGGATAATATGCTCTTATCTTGATCAGGGAATTTCAATCTGGAAATTTCCCGTGCTCAATCAGGGTTTTCTTTCTTCCATCCGTGAAATGGAGCGCAATACATTTGCCAGTTTTTTCAAAACACAAAGAGCGAGAGGCTTGTTATTCAACGGGCAATGCGAGCTTAAAGAGTTGCTTCATATTCTGGTAGGGGATGAGAAGTTGTATTCACAATACCTTTTTGACCAGCAGTTTACTCATCCGGGTTGGTCAGGAATGGTGTCTTTTCTGGAAGATAGCCCTGATTCTCTGATTGATAAAAAATCCATTTCCCTCAAAGAGTTAATCACTTTTGAACTGCTCCTGGAGATTGACGCAATGGATAGTAAATTCGGGCAAACATGGGCACCGCTCTGCACAAGAGTGGGTAAGATAACCGGTTTGTTTGAAAAAGTCATGGAAACAGAACATACCGAAGTACTTTCCCTTTGGCAGGAGGCTTACGAATGGAGTTATTATGATCAGGTATTGGCCGGCGTAAAAAAAAGTCAGTCTCTGAAAAAAGAAAACGGGAATGCCGAAGTGCCCTCTTTTCAGGCTTTGTTGTGTATAGACGACAGAGAATGTTCACTCAGGCGGTACCTGGAAAAAAATGACCCAAAGTGTCAGACCTTTGGAACCCCCGGTTTTTTTGGGGTTGAGTTTTATTACAAGCCAGAGCATGGGAATTCTGTCACAAAACAGTGTCCTGCTCCTGTAACTCCCGGATATCTTATAAAAGAAGTAGGGACAAAAAAGAAAAATGAAAAAGAAGTGCATTTTTCAAAACATCCCGATACCCTTTTCAGGGGATTGCTCATTTCACAGACACTGGGATTCTGGTCTGCCCTGAAGCTGGCAATCAGTATTTTTCGCCCTTCAATCAGTCCTGCCACGAGTTCTTCTTTCCGTCATATGGATGAATTTTCCCGGCTAACGATTGAGAATGAATCACCGGAGGATATAGAAAACGGACTTCAGGTAGGGTTTACGATAGAGGAAATGACGCTGCGGGTGGAGGGCTTGCTGAGAAGTATCGGGCTGATTCATCATTTTGCTCCGGTGATTTATGTAGTGGCACATGGTTCTACAAGTGTAAACAATACCCATTACGCAGGATATGATTGCGGTGCCTGCTCAGGAAGGCCAGGTTCGGTGAATGCAAGGGTAATCTCCTACATGGCCAACCACCCTAAAGTGAGAGAAAATCTGCGTCACAAAGGGATAATCATCCCTGAAGAAACACAGTTTGCAGGATGTCTTCACGATACAACAAGGGATGATATCACCTTTTATGATGAAAAAAATCTTTCTCCTCAAAACTCAGCAATGCACAGGGAACATAAAATGACCTTTCAGAAAGCCCTGGATTTTAATGCCAGAGAGCGCTCCCGCAGATTTGAGGCAATCGATACAAGCCTTCCCCCTGAGGAAATCCATGAGAAGGTGAGGCGAAGGTCTGTTTCATTATTTGAGCCCCGCCCTGAATTAAATCATGCTACCAATGCATTGTGTTTTGTCGGGAGAAGAAATCTGACAAACAACCTGTTTCTCGACAGGCGGTCGTTCTTGAATTCTTATGATTATCAGATTGATCCGGAAGGAAAATACCTGACCAATATCCTCAATGCGGTAGCACCTGTATGTGGAGGCATAAATCTGGAATATTATTTCTCAAGAGTGGACAACCATAAACTCGGAGCCGGAACGAAGTTAGCCCATAATGTAATGGGGCTTTTTGGGGTCGCAAATGGAATAGATGGCGATTTAAGGCCGGGTTTACCCAGTCAGATGGTAGAAGTACATGACCCCATAAGACTGATGGTGATAGTAGAGCATTATCCGGAGGTTGTCCTTGAAACGATACAGAGAAATCCGGCTACTTTTCAGTGGTTCATGAATGACTGGATACATCTTACAGTAGTGCATCCGGAGACCACCGGATTTCATGTTTTCCGGAACGGGATATTTCATATATATGAACCGCTTCTCTCTCAGGTGAATGTGATTTCGGATATTTCAGATTTACTGGTAACCAATCAGGAAAATTTTCCTGTTTATCTGATACAGTAACGATATTTTATAGACTAAACCAAGATTAATTTTTATATGAATTATATTCTTTTGTTTTTTATTTTGCTTCCGGTACTTGGCTTTTTGATAAGCCTTTTGGTTCCAAAAGAAAAAGAATCCTTACTTTCTGGCATTGCATTCTCCACCGCGGGTTTACAATTTAACGGATTTGTGATTTTTTTCCTTTACTGGATGTATCATCAACATCCTGCACTGAATCTGAACAGTATCACATTGTTTGAGTCCAGGGAGTACGTATTTTATCTGGATTTTTACTTTGATAAAATTTCTGCTGTTTATTTATTTGTAGGTGCATTTCTTACTTTTCTGGTTACAATCTACAGCCGGTATTACCTGCACCGCGAGTCCGGATATAAACGATTTTTCAACACGGTTTTATTTTTCTATTCAGGATACAATATTGCGGTTCTTTCCGGAAACTTTGAAACGCTTTTTATTGGCTGGGAAGTACTCGGAATCTCTTCCTTTCTCTTGATTGCCTTTTACAGAGACCGGTATTTACCAGTAAAAAACGCAATTAAGGTATTTTCGGTTTACAGAATAGGAGATGTAGGGATGATACTGGCGATGTGGGCGAGTCATCATTTATGGCATGAGAATATCACTTTTATGAAGCTCAATAACTTTGAGCTGGTGCATGAACATCTTGCTTCCCATAGTTTAACGGGAGTCTTTATTTCTGTTATGATACTGATTACTGCTGCGACAAAATCGGCTCAGTTGCCTTTTTCTTCCTGGCTACCCAGGGCTATGGAAGGGCCTACTCCTTCGAGTGCAATTTTTTACGGGTCACTTTCTGTACATCTGGGGGTTTTTCTGATGATGAGAACTTTCCCTTTCTGGAATCATCAGTTATCGGTGAGAATTCTGATAGCCCTGATGGGACTCTCCACAAGTTTGATAGCTTCTGTTATCGGAAGGGTACAGTCTTCGGTAAAGAGTAAAATAGCCTATGCTTCCATTGCACAAATCGGGCTGATTTTTATTGAAATTGCAATGGGATTCGAAAATCTGGCATTGCTTCATTTTGCGGGAAATGCATTCCTCAGAACGTATCAATTGCTGGTTTCTCCTTCGGTCGTAAGTTATTTAATCCGGGAGCAATTCTATCACTATGTTCCCCGTCAGCACACAATAGAGGACTCTTTTCCCAAAAAAATAGAATATACTATTTATTTGCTGAGTATCAAAGAATGGAATCTGGATTCAGTGATGAATTACCTCATCTGGAAACCGCTGAAAAATATCGGGAGAAAATTAAACTTCCTTACCATCAGCCGGCTTGTCTCAATCTTTATACCTGCTTACCTTTTAGGACTGTTCATTCTGTTTAAATCGGATACTATAAGACCTGAGATTGCAGAATACCTTCCTTATCCGTTTTCTCTTATCGGCTTAGTCATGGTTCTGAAATCTTTTTCGGAAAGGAAAAGACCCAGACTTAGCTGGCTGCTGATTATTATGAATCACTTATGGGTTGTTCTTGCCATTTCATTCAATGAGCATTTTCAGCCGGAAGAAGCAGCCTTTTATCTAAGTGGGGTACTTGTATCGGGTGTAATCGGATATGTGTGCATTACTAAACTGAAATCTAAGGAAAAGGAGTATAGCCTGAATCAGTTTTACGGACATTCATACGAGCATCCCGGACTCGCTCTGGTGTTTCTGATGGCTTGTCTGGGTTTGATGGCGTTTCCGATTACTCCTACATTTATTGGAGAAGACCTTATATTTAGTCATATACATGAAAATCAACTGGTACTGGCATTCTTTACTGCCCTTAGCTTTGTGGTAGATGGTATTTCAGTAATCAGAATTTACGCACGTTTGTTTCTGGGACCTCATGTGAAAACGTATCATGAAATTCCTTATAAGTCGGCCTGATGTCAGAAAGGGTTAAAGTCAAATAAATAATCAATTGCCAAAAATGAAAAATAAAAAAATTCTGTTTTTAATAATTGTGTGTTTCCCCTTCTTTCTGAATGCTCAGGTCAATGAGTTCAAACTGAAACTCAGCGAAGACGGGGATAAATACATTAAGGCTACTTTTCTGAATCAAACCTGGCTCAGATTGAATGAAAGTAATCCGGGGACTTGGGTACAGGGAGAAGCTGCAAATCATACGCTGGATATTGGACTGAGAAGAACAAGAGCACAACTCTTTGGCAAAATTTCAGATCATGTCTTTTTCTATACTCAGTTTGGAATGAACAATTTCAATTCTTTATCCCAAAATGCAGGAAACCGTAAATTACAGGCTTTCTTCCATGATGCACTGGCTGAGTACTGGGTTTTTAAGGATAAAAACTGGCTGAAATTCGGCGGTGGACTGACGATTGCCAACGGACTTTCCCGGTTTTCACAGCCTGCTATTGGGTCAATTATGACGATGGACGTACCGGTTTTTGCACAGGCTACCGTTGACCAAACCGATGAATTCTCCAGAAAACTGAGCGTCTATGCGAGAGGACAGGCAGGAAACCTGGATTACAGGGTAATTCTGAGTGACCCCTTTCCTGTAAATACGAATGGGCAAGCACTGCCTGCACTGAGTGAGTATGCTACCTTTGCTCAGGTAGGGCATCACAAGCAGTATCAGGGGCTTTTTATCTGGAATTTTCTGGAGAAAGAACAAAATACAACGCCTTATATGACAGGAACCTATCTTGGAAAGAAAAAAGTACTGAATCTTGAGGCAGGGGGAATCTATCAGAAAGCGGCAACCTGGAGAACAGTAACGCAAAATACTGTAAAAGATACCGTCTATGATGACATGAAACTGGCTTCTTTGGCTATGTACTGGGACACCCCCCTGAATAAAGCAAAAGGGACCGCAATCTCGGCTTATCTTGGCTACTTTTATACCCATTATGGAAAGAATTATCTGAGAAATAACGGTATCATGAATCCTGCAAACGGACTCTCTCCCTCGGAAAGCAGTTTTAACGGTCCGGGGAATGCATACCCAATGTTTGGTACAGGGCATGTAGTGTATGGGCAGGCAGGATTTTTATTACCCGAAAAGCTCATTCAGGGAAGGGGTGTCCTTATGCCTTATCTGTCCGGAAGCTTTAGTGTATATGAGCGGCTTAATCAGCCTTCTTTTGTGTGGAATACAGGGATTAACTGGTTTATCAGCGGGCATACATCCAAAATTACACTGGACTATCAGCGAAGGCCTGTTTTTGATAAAGCCACCCTGAAAGTATCCGAATATAAAAGTGGGATGACCTTACAATATCAGGTGTTTTTTTGATACGCCACTAAACAAATGTAAAACTCAGATTTATTATTTATTCAATTTTTTTTTAAAACAAAGTAATTAAAATTATGTCAAATATTCAGAATAATATTCCTTCAGACGGATTAAAGGGATTGAAAGAAAATTTTATGTCCGATTCAGTTTCAGGATTTATTGTATTTTTGCTGGCACTTCCCCTGAGTCTGGGGATTGCAAAAGCATCAGAGTTTCCTCCTTTGATGGGACTGATTACCGCAATTATCGGAGGTTTAGTGGTAAGTTTGTTTATGGGCTCAAGGCTTACCATAAAAGGCCCGGCTGCAGGGCTCATCGTAATTGTAGCGGGAGCAGTATCCGAATTTGGAGGAGGCGAAGCCGGATGGCATCTTGCATTGGGAGCAATGGTGGTTGCAGGTTTAATACAGATTTTATTCGGGGTTTTTAAGCTGGGAAAATTAGTGGATTTCTTTCCGCTTTCAGCCATTCACGGGATGCTTGCTGCTATTGGCCTGATAATTATCGCAAAGCAGATTCCTGTTTTGCTGGACATAAATCCTGCACTGACTAAAGGGAAAGGCCCTTTGATTCTACTGGCTGAAATACCGGAGTATATTCGTCAACTTGACCCAAAAGCCACCCTCATTGGGGTTATCAGCCTTTGGATTATGATGCACTGGCAAAACGTAGAGATTAAATTTCTGAAAATGATCCCTGCTCCGCTTGTGGTTTTAATGATTGCAATTCCCGCCGAGCTGATAATGGATTTTCAACATACAGAACCTCCCTATGTACTGGTACATATTGGAAACCTGATGGAAAATGTGAAGGTAAACGTTGATTTTTCAGGCATAGCCCAAACAGGTATTTTTATAAAATATGTAATTATGTTTGCACTTGTAGGTACACTTGAGTCGTTACTTACCGTAAAAGCGATAGATTTGCTGGATCCATACAAAAGAAAATCTGATGCAAACAAAGATTTGATAGCAGTGGGAATTGGGAATACGTTATCTGCAATTTTAGGGGGGTTACCCATGATTTCAGAGGTTGCCCGTAGTTCTTCCAATGTGAATAATGGTGCTAAAACCCGCTGGGCTAACTTCTTTCATGGTTTTTTTATCCTGATTTTTGTCCTGCTGGCCTCCCGGTTTATAGAGATGATTCCCAATACAGCCCTTGCTGCAATGCTGATTACGGTTGGGATTAAACTCGCTCATCCCAAAGAGTTTATTCATACCTTTAATATTGGAAAAGAACAACTTGCCATTTTTCTGGTTACCATTATCCTGACAATGTATGAGGATTTACTGGTAGGTATTGCAACAGGAATTTTACTGAAAATGATAATTCATTTGTACAATGGAACTCCTGTCAGTTCTTTTTTTAAAGCTCCTACGGTCGTGTCATTTGAAGGCGATACCTATCTGGTAGAAATTGATAAATCGGCTATCTTTACCAATTTTATCGGTATCAAAAGAAAACTTTATGAAATTCCTTCCGGGTTTAATGTCATCATAGATTTACAAAAAACAAAACTTGTTGATCACTCCGTAATGGAAAGCCTGCATCAGTTTCAGCATGATTATGAGGCTTCCGGAGGTAAAGTGCAGATTACTGGAACGGATGAGCATAAACCCGTTTCTTCTCATTCCCTCGCTGCCCGCAAGAAAAAGTAATTCTCTTTAATTTAATGATTAAGAACAGGTTCAGGATTAAACTTTCCGTTTGTTTCTGAACCTGTTTTGAACTTTTGGATAGGTATTAAAGCGTCATGAAGGAATTTTCCGCTGAATAATTCCCTGTATTCCAAAAAATCTTGCTACCTTTGGGAAAAAAACATTAACGCTTATACTGATGCAAACTAAACAAGAAATCGTTCAGGATTGGTTGCCCCGTTATACCGGCAGACCGCTCGAGACATTCGGGGAATATATTTTACTGACAAACTTCATCAATTATGTAGAAATGTTTGCCAGCAAATTTGATGTGGAAGTGCTGGGAAGAGACAAGCCGATGCAGACCGCAACCGCCGAAAATATTACAATCATTAACTTTGGAATGGGAAGTGCAATGGCTGCTACCGTGATGGATTTGCTTTCTGCGATTCATCCCAAAGCGGCATTGTTTCTGGGGAAATGCGGCGGACTGAAAAAACATCTGAAAGTAGGAGACCTGATTTTGCCGATTGCCGCTATCCGGGGTGAAGGTACAAGCAATGATTATATCATGAAAGAGATTCCGGCTTTGCCTTCTTTCCGCCTGCAACGCTCGGTTTCCAGTATGATTGTAAAGCATGACCTGGACTACTGGACCGGAACCGTTTATACGACGAACCGCAGAGTGTGGGAGCATGATGAAACCTTCAAGGAATATCTCCGGAATACACGGGCTATGGGCATTGATATGGAAACTGCTACTATTTTTATTGTAGGGTTTATCAATGAAATCCCGCATGGAGCGTTATTGCTGGTATCGGATTTGCCTATGATTGCCGAAGGGGTAAAAACCTCCTCCAAAGACAAATTGGTCACTGCCAGTTTTGCCGAAAAACACCTTCAGGTTGGAATAGATTCTCTCATTGAACTTGCCCATTCCGGAGAGTCCGTAAAACATTTAAGGTTCGAGTAACAATATTTCTGTTTAATCCTTTTTTTATGTCCGGAAAAAAAAACTGCTGGGCTTTATTCTGCATTTTTATACTTCTTCTCGGTACTCTGTGTAGTGTTTCTGCACAGACAGCCGGCGAATACCGCTTGCTGGTACAGCAGGGAGAGATTCCGGCTGATTTTCTGGCTGACAAGGACATGAATCAGGCACTGAATGTATATGGTACAAGAAAAAGTCAGGAAAAATTTTACGTAAGAAATACTTTTTATCTGAAACAGCTCATCGCAGGCGGAAACGTACTTTTCGGCGATACTGTAACCGCTTATCTGAACAAAGTCGCAGACATTATTCTCAGTGATTACCCCCAACTTAGAAAGGAGTTACGGTTTTATGCCACCCGCTCGCCGGGAATCAATGCTTTTTCTTCTCAAAGCGGGATTATTCTGGTCAATATCGGGCTAATCGCAAATCTGGAAAATGAAGCGCAGCTGGCTTTTATTTTATGCCATGAAATCAGTCATTATACTGCTAACCATCCCCAGAAATTATTTATTAAGAAAACCGAAGGTGGAAAAAATGTCAATGCAACGGAACAACTGCTGAAAACACAACTTTATACTCCTGTACTGGAACAGGAAGCGGATTCTATTGGTTTTCTGTTATATATCAAAAGCCCGTATGCTCTATCAGAAGCACTTTCTGCCTGTAAGCTCATCCGGGAAACGGCACTGTATTCTTCTGTTCCGGAGAATTTCTATAAGAATACTTCTCCTTTTTTTCCGGATACAATCCCGGTTTATTTCCGTTTTCAGGAATCCTTAAAAGAGCTGAGCCCGGAAGAAATTTTTGCCCGGAAAAGAAAAAACAAACTACTGAAAATGATTCCGGATAAAGCCGTAAAGGGAGAACTCTGCCTGAATTCATCCGTTATGTTCGATTATATTCAGAAAATATGCCGGTTTGAAGTATGTGAATATGCGCTCGAAGAACAAGCATACGAAAAAGCAATTTATCTCGCTTCTTTTTGGGCGAATTACTATCAGTCAGAAAATGTATATCTCCAGAAAGTAAAAGCGTACGGATGGTACGGACTTGTAAAGTATGCAAATACAGGCAGATTCTGGGAGGTACATGAAGATTATCAGGTAAAAGACTCTGCTTACGGGAGGTTTTGCTATACGATTGAACAAATTCAGGGTGAAAATCTGCACTTTCTTGCTCTGAAAAGTGTAATCAACAGCCATAAACAATACCCTGATGACCTTCTTCTTCAAAGGGTGGAAGAAGAACTCTGGAAAGAAACCGGCAGATATTATATCAATCAAATCCAAGAAGAAGGAGAGATACTCTTCAGTGGAGGAATAAAACTGCCGGATTTATGGAGTGCTCAAAGTTCAGTATTTCCGCTTTCGAAGATTCGGTATCTTATGCTGGAAGGATACAAATTAAAATATTCGGAAGAAAAAAATATATCCGAAAAAGCCCGGAAACAACAACAAAGAAAACTCATATCCCGGGGATTTAATCTGGGGGTGGATACTATCGTGGCGGTAGAGCCTACCTATCAGCGGGTGGATATCGGTCAAACAGGAGACGATTTCGAAATTTCTACTGCAATGCAGACAGGCCTTGTGCAAAAAATAGAGGAGTATTCCGCACGCCAAAAACTGAAAACCTATCTGCTTTACACCCGGCAGCTCAGGGAAACACAGGTGAATTCCTTCAGGAGGCTCAGTATTCTGAACCAGTGGTTCCGGGAAAAAAGCATCACCAAAGAACTGGGAATTATCGGTTTCCGGCAGGAAGAACTGAAAAAAATCCGTACACATTACGGTACTCCGTATTTTGCATGGATTGGAGGGGTACATTTATTAAGAAAAACGGATGAAAACAACGGTTTCTCCCTTGAAGAAATTCTGGCACTTCCTTTTAACACCGCTTCCCGTTACGAAACCCTTTATTATACAATCGTATATGACCTCAGAACGGAAGAGTACCTGATTATTTATCCCCGGTATGTGAGGATGAATAACAGAGCCGATATTTTTCACTCCGTTATCTATGATATGCTTTTTCAGATTAAGCAAAAATCCTGATGTATTCAGGGATTATTCATCGGATTCGGATTCGGTTTCCGGAACCACTTTTTTATTCCTTCTTCTTTTGTCTCTTTCGATGTCAGGATTAAAATAATTTTTCTGATCCCCGCTGTTGAACGTTACGGTCATCTCCAGACTTACTGAGTTCCACTTTCCTCCGGGATAAAATCCACAGGAAAAATCTCCGCAGGTCCAGTTTTCCGGTTTATGCCGAACATTCAGCAATCCGATATTATAAAAAGCTCCAATTCCGATTGTACCAAAACCGGTAAAAAAATCCACCGTAGCCCCAAAAGGCAGCCCAAGATACACCCGGTTTAAGCGAACTGTATCCGGATTCACATTGGTTGGGTCTATAATATTTTGCTGATTCAGGCGATAGCCCAGAATATATCCGATTTTAGGATTTACAGCCCCGAAACGCGGGCCGAGTCTCATGTCTAATTCGAGGGAGGTCATCCCGACATCTGAGCGAACTGAATTACCGAGTTGGTCTTTGGCAGGGAAGTCCTGCATCACAAGCGGTAGGTTGGGAAACCCTTTTCCGTCTTTTGTTCTTTTGTAATTGATACTCAGGCCTACTTCCGCTCCGCCGTAAGCATTATAGGAGCGGTAAAATCCTCCAACCTGACCCGAACTAAACCAATTGGGAATCAAATCGAACTCCTCCTGATTCGGAAAATGATTAAAATGCGAAGCAAAACGGAAACCAAAGCCCTGCTGTGCAAAGGTGATAGTAAATAATCCTGCTATCAATAAACAAAACGATATTCCTTTTTTCATAAAACCTTTTTTTCGAAAATTAATGCATTAGTGCGAATTTTGATGTAAAACTTATCTCAATCCGTGATTTATTGTAATTGAACTGCAAAATAATGTGTTTTAACCGGATTTTTAAAGGATAAAACTTTTCCATATCGTTACTTGTTTAAACATTTATATTTTGGCTAATGTAATAAGTTATGGAATTACCTTACTAATCGCCATTATTAAACGAAGTTTCCGTTTATATGTCCAATTGTACCTAAAACGATTTTTTTATTAATTCAGCTATATTTGATGAAATATTTTTATTATTTTTTATTTTTGGGGTTGAGTCTTGTTTCTCTGAAAGCCCAGCCTCCCGGCGGAAAACCCGGCGGAATGCCTCCCGGTATGAGTTTTAATATCGGTAAGGTATATGGAAAAGTGGTGAATCAATCCAACAAACCGCTTGCATACGCTTCTGTAACTTTGTCCCAGAATTTGAACGGGAAAGATACAATTATCGGAGGAACTTTTACCGCAGAAAACGGGGAGTTTTCCATTGAAGCCCTGCCTATGGGGAAATTTAAATCCAAAATTGAGTATCTTGGGTTTAAAAATATCGAACAAAATGTCGTAATTTCCATGCCTGATAATCTCGAAATTGATATGGGAAATATCAAAATGACGGAGGAAGAGGTTACTGCCAGTGAGGTGGAAATTACTGCCGAGAAATCTCAGGTCATGATGGGAATTGACAAAAGGGTTTACAATGTGGATAAAAATCTTACTGCTACGGGCGGAACTGCCGAAGATGTACTGAAAAGTGTGCCTTCTGTAACGATGGATACGGAAGGAAATCCTCAGTTAAGAAACAACGGAGCAACTGTATATATTGATGGAAGACCTACTCAGCTTACCCTCAATCAGATTCCGGCGGATATGATTGATCAGGTGGAAATCATGACCAATCCTTCGGCCAAATACGATGCCGGCATTACCGGAGGAATCATCAATTTAGTAATGAAAAAAAACCGGAAACCTGGTTACAATGGCTTTGTGGCCCTGGGCGCAGGAACCGGAAACCGTTACAATGGTACAGTGAATTTGAATCTGAAAGTAGGGAAACTGAATTTTACCACATTCTTTAACCGCAATCAGAATGGATTTCCCATCGATGGTTACACCAACCGGACTACTTTCTCCAGTGGGGTTCCTACTTCTTATTTTTTACAGGATAATACCACTCTTTTCCGGAATCGTTTTCAGGTATTCCGTTTTGGGGTAGATTATTCTGTGAACAACAGAAATACCCTGACACTTGCTACCAATATCGTTGGTGGAAAATTTAATGTGTATGATTCCCAGTCCTTCAGTTTGCTTAACGGTGAAAAAGATACGGTTTCATACGGTACGCGTACAATTGACCCCAATAACCGTTTTGATAATATTACTTTACAGGCAATATGGAAAAAAACGTTTCCTCAGAGAGGGAGAGAATGGACTACCGATGTAAATTACAATATAGGGTCGAGCCGGCAGCAGAATCAATGGACGACCAACAACTATAACCCGGACGGCAGCCTTCAGGTAAACAACCCTCAGTTGCAGAAAATTCACGGGGAAAGCAATGGCTATCAGATTACAGTTCAGTCGGATTATATTCATCCGATAGGGGATAGCTCAAGAGTAGAAACCGGTGTACGCTCTTTCTGGAACCTGCGGGATCAGAGCATGTTTATGGATAACTACAATTATCTTACCGGAAACTATGAGCAGATTCCTTTTATCTCTCAGGATTTCTCTATCCGGGATGTCATCAATGCCGCCTATATCAACTATTCCGGCTACTGGAAAGGCTTTGGGTATCAGGCTGGATTACGGTATGAGCAAACCAATTTTAAAGGAACTTCCAAATTAGACAATACCACTTTTGGGTATGATTTCCCTAAAGATATCAATGGAATCTGGAAAGGATTGTTTCCGGCAGTATATTTCTCCAAAAAATGGGGGGAAGGGACTGAAATTCAGCTGAATCTTTCCCGCAAAATCACAAGACCGGGATGGATGCAGATAATGCCGATTATTTTTATGGCTGACGTAAAAAATATACGTGTGGGTAATCCGGCACTTCAGCCTGAATTTATCAATACATCGGAAATAAACTTCAATAAAATCCTTAAAAATGGAAACCTCCTTTCCTCGCTTTATTTCCGGCTGGAAGAAAATCCGATTGTTCAGATTGCGAGCCCCGCAGGCTATGACTCAACGGTATTGATTACCACCTTCTCCAACGGAACAAATGCCTACCGCTATGGAATCGATAATACCATCAAGCAGAATATCGGAAAGAGTCTCGAACTTACACTCAATGCCAATATATTTCATTATCAGGTACGGGCACTGGAGTTTCAGAATCAGGGATGGGCAGGAAATGCCAAGTTTATCACCAACTACAAATTCCCGAATTCCATGGCCATAAAAATCAGGCAAAAACCTGCCATTTTATTCTCCTCTCAGCTTACCGCTTCTTATGAATCCCGTCAGATTTTGCCTCAGGGATACAGGAGAGCAATCGGAACAGGCGATTTTGCCCTGAAAGCAGAATTATTTAAATTTGCTTCTCTTACTTTCTCCGTAAATGACATCCTCAATGCACGCAGAATGATTTGGGTATATGATGCAGACCCGACTTACTCTCAGGAGTTTATGAGAAGAAGAGATGCCCGTTATTTCAAAGTAGCACTTCAGTTTATGTTTGGTAAGCCGGACGCTTCTATCTTCAAGAAGGGAAAACAAATGCAGAAAATGCAGCAAAATCAGGGACAAGGCGGCGGAATCGAAATGTAATCCGTATTTTTTACAGTTTTTTTTTATATCATCAGCGGTGAGGCAGTTTCTCTCCGCTGATTTTTTATTATCCCTTCCTTGTACCTTCTTCAAGAGGAAATTCCCGGCGGATTTCTCCATTCTTATAATTTCTCCTTATCTTTGTCCTTAAATCATTACTTTATGCACTTTCTTCACGCTTCCAAAATCATCAATGACCCTGTTCATGGGTTTATCGAGATCAACAACAGCCTGATTCTGAATTTGATTAATCATCCGGTTTTTCAGCGCCTCAGGAGAATCCGTCAGCTTTCACTCAGCTCTCAGGTGTATCCAGGGGCTATGCATACCCGTTTTCATCACGCACTCGGAGCTTTGTATCTGATGACTGAAGCCCTGGAAGTGCTCCGCAGAAAACAGATTCCGGTATCCGATGAAGAATACGAAGCCGCCCTGGCCGCAATCCTTTTGCATGATATCGGTCACGGACCTTTTTCCCATGCACTCGAAAAAGAAATTATCCGGAATCTCCATCATGAACACATGAGTATCGCACTGATGGAATACCTGAACCGGGAATTTGAAGGAAAACTGACCTTAGCCATTGAGATGTTTAAAGATACCTACTCCCGTCATTTTTTTCATCAGCTGATTTCCGGTCAGCTCGATATGGACAGAATGGATTATCTCATGCGGGATAGTTTTTTTACAGGAGTGATGGAGGGCACAATCGGAGCAGACAGAATCATCAAAACCCTGAATGTAAGTGATAATCAACTCGTGGTCGAATCCAAGGGAATTTATTCCGTAGAAAACTTTATTATGGCCCGCAGGCTGATGTACTGGCAGGTCTATCTTCACAAAGCCGCAATCGCAGCGGAAGCTATGCTGGTAAAGGTATTGAAAAGGGTGAGAATTCTGGTGGAAAACGGAGAAAAAGTGTTTTTGGGGGAAGACCTGGCATATTTTCTTCAGAACCCCTCCGCAAAGGAAAATCTCAGTGACGAAGTTTTGCTGCGTTTTATCCGGCTCGATGACAGCGATATTACCTATTCGATTAAGCAATGGCAATTTGCCGGCGACAGAGTACTTTCGGAACTTTGCAAAATGCTGATTAACCGTAGTCTTTTGAAGGTGCATCTGCAAAATGAGCCGGTTTCTCCCGAACTACTCCTTGAAGAAAAAATGAAGTTCTGTGAACAACACAATTATACCCCGGAGGAAGCGGCTTTTTTCGTATTTGAAGGGAAGGTTTCCAATCAGGCGTATGATTATAATAGCGGTGAGCCTATCATGATCTGGTATAAAAATGGGGAAATTAAGGATTTTGCCATCGCCTCTGATATGCAGAATCTTCAGGGGTTATCACATGAGGTGGTGAAGTATTATTTATGTAAACCCAAAGCATAATTCCCTTTTTCAGGCCCGGAAAACATGACGCATTTTCACTATCAAATGATTCTTCCGCTCTGTAATCCGGATTTGCTTTTTCATTCCCGGATTCATCCGCTGCCTTCTTTTTCGGGGGAGGAAGTTTCCGTTTGGGTAAAACGGGAGGATGAGTCCGGTTTTGGAATATCGGGTACAAAAAAAAGAAAATACGCCTCCCTGATTCCCTGGATTCTTGCTCAGAAATTCCGGAAAGTGATTATAACCGGAGGTGAAAATTCCAATAATGTAACCGGATTGGTGCAAATGATGCATGAATTCCGTATTCCTTACATGTTGTATCTCAAAGCGCAAAAAGATTCGGTCAAAAAAGGAAATGGGGCTTTGCTTCATCTTCTTACGGAGGGGAAAAGGATTCGATGGGTAAATACGGAGGAGTGGAATGCGGCGGAAGCCCTCGCAAAAATGGAAAATCCTGAAACGGATACGCTTTTTATCCCCGAAGGAGGAAGTCATTTTGCGGCAATACCGGGATTGATTACATTGGGTTTGGATATTGAACGAAATGAACAAGCTAAAAATATTCATTTTGACCATATTTTTATCGATTCGGGTACTGCACTGACTTCTGCCGCTTTAGCATACTGGAATGTCGCAATAGAAAGGAATACGCTGATTCATGTCGTACACGTTGCAGGAGGAGAAGCAGATTTTGAAAAACAGTTTGCTTTGTGTAATGATTTTTTTCAAACAAACCTGAAACCTAAGGGAGTGAATCATCATTTGCCCGTTACGGCAAAGTCTTTTGGAAGTGTGAATGCGGGGGTGCTTGATACTGTCCGGAGGCTTGCTTTGAATGAAGGGCTATTTACTGACCCGATTTATACGGCAAAATTATTTATGACCGCTGAAGAGATTATCCGCAAAACCGGTCTCAGTGGAAACGTTTTAATCATACATACGGGAGGCGGTACAGGCCTGATGGGATTTCTGTAATTAAACCATGAAAATACAAATAGCTGTAAATACTTTTTCTATTGAATGCGGGGAGGATATTAACTACTCTAAAAATATGCCTTTCCATAGCAAATTGTATTTTAATGCAGAATCTCTCCGGAAAACGGAAGGAACTGGGCAAAGTCCCGGAGTAGAACCTTTGCCGGATTGTACTTACCGGATTTCAGGAAAAGTTATTTTTAAAGGAGAATATTTACTGATTATCGAACACGAAATCAGAATCGGGCTCGTGCTGAATCAGGAGTTTATATTCGGAAATCACCTGCTGCTGGGAAACAAAGAAATAGACCACACTGAAATTCAGGTTGGGGAGTATGTTGAAGCAACCGGATATTTTAAGTTTGCCAATATCTACCTTTCGATTTTTACTTTTCTGCCAGATGAAATAGGCATCCCTGATACAGATTATTTGTGGGCTATCCGCCGAATTTTTCATATAGGATATCAGTGGGAGGATATAGACTTTCGGGATATTTCCAGCCTGAAAGAAGTGAACGTCATAGATACTAATACTCAGACGATAGAAGATTTTTATGTACTGGAAATAGAACTCGTCAGCAATATTCCGGAACCTTTGGGGAACTATAGTGGATTTAGCGGTTGGGTTCAGTCTAGTTGCTGGATTACCGAAAATGAATGGATTATTAATTGTGAAGGCCGAATAATAGACGGAGTAAAACAAGGGGAATGGGTTTATTTTGATAAATCCGGAAGTGAAAAAAAGGTAATTATTTATCCCTGATTACTCTGATATTCACAAAAATCGTGATTTAGTATTTTCTAACTCCTTATATAAAGACAGATATGGAAAAAACAATGAAAATCGTTAAGGTTTTGGGGATTTTTCTTCTCTTAACTATTGGGTTAAATCCTCTGGGATATGCTCAGTTCCCGGTATTTGACTCTTTGCTTAAGGCGGGGAAATATAATACAATCGGTGAAATTCGGCCCGGGGGATTTGCGCTGACTAGCAATTCTCGTAAGGGCGATTTTTACCTCGAAAATGGCCAGAAAATCGTGATTCAAGGATATGAGCCTACGCAAATTCGGAGGGGAAAATACGGATACTTTCATTTTGAGGTGAATCAAAAATGGGGACTGACGAATTCTTTATTCCAGGTAGTGATTCCACCTGAGTATGATGGGCTTGCCCACATCGTTACGCCAGAATATTTTGTCGTTAAAAATGCGCAATCTGAAGGGCTTCTCCATATTTCAGGTAAGTTTATTTATCCGATTGAATATAAGGAAATTACTTGTTTGAGAATATTACCTGCCAATACTGTGAAATTTTCGTTTGATTATGACCCTACTCCAATTCCTCCTTTAGTCTGGATTCTTACGGATAACAACAATCAAACCTGGCATCATGCCGGTGAAAAAAAATGGAAAATTCCTATTAGAGAAGCAGAAGAGATGGATGCTCCTCGTTTTCTGCAATCAGGCCAACTCCTGCTCAAAGAACCGAGACAGAATAGTCTTTTATCTTATGGAGATAACCAAGCTGAATTTCAATTCAATGAAATGTTTCGGATTACTTCTGACAGTATAGCATACCTATCCGGAGCCGGAATATGGAAAGGAGGAATTCTAATGGTAAATTGGCAGCCCTTAGATACAGCGGGAAACCCTCTCCTTCCTTATCCGGTTCTTGATACCGATGTCCTATCCCCAGAATATATCACCTGCGTAAAAGAACTAGAAGGAATTCCTGCACCGCCTTCTAAAGATGAGCATAAACCGTCGGACGAAAACCCCATCGGAACGATTATCTGTGTTAAACCCGAAACCGAAGTAAAACCTCCTGAATGGAAAAAAGTACGACAGTTAATTCGCGTAAAAGACCGCAAAGTACTTCATGAAATCCCGCTTCTCAGTAATAACTGTTATTATCTTCATCAGCAGCAGCTTATATGTGAGCATAGAGGTGTGGGTTCTCATACTCCTGACACGCTTTACGCGCTGGATGAAGCGGGGAAACATACCCGTATGCTGTTAGAAGAATACTTTACTCTGTATGCTCAGAGCCCACTTTTCTCGATGACAGAAAACAAAAAGGAAATTCTCTACAATTTTAAACTAAAAAACAACGGTATTCATTATAAGGAAATCAATCGGTCAGGAGACTTTCTGGAGTGTGAAAAAGGGTTTTATCTTTATAAAAAGAGAACCAGACAATCGGGTACGCAGCGAAAGCCGATTTTCTCTATCCGAATTGTGGATTTTTACAGAGATAACCTGAAACGAGAAAAACGATATATTCTCCTTCAAGGAAAAGAAGTTTACTGTACCTCCTCAATGAAAACGCTTACCTTTTTGGGGTTTCCCTTGAAGCGCATCAGACTTCATTTTAACGGAGGAAAAAAACGGATTGTCAGGGCGAGTAAGGTAGAGGAAACAGCGGAAGGCTTCTGGGTATGGCATGAAAAAGGCAAGAAAGAATCCGTGTTTGACATGGATGGTAACCGGTTGGTTGACGCTGACAGAATCCCTGAAAACAATATGTGGACTAATAATCCAAAACCTCATCCTTATACTTTGTCCGGCAATCATATTCGAAGAAAAACGGATGTTTTTGTAAAGAAAGACGAAAAATGGTACGCAAAAAAAGGAAATACGGTAATCGAAATACCGGAAAACTATGATCGCTATTGGATTGTAGATAACGAAAACGCTGTGGAACCTAATCAAAAAGAGCTGGTAATCTATAATTTTTTACATACGAATTATATCGGTGCTGTCGATACTTTCGGAAACGAAATTCTCCCTCCGGTATTTCATTCTTTTCATAAAGAAGGAAAATGGTGGATAATCAAAAAGTCGGAAAAAGAGTATGAATTGAGGGATTCCCTTTTTAATCCTGTATCCGGCGGGCAATATGAGTTTATTCAGTCTGTATGGGATAAACAATACCTGATTATGAAAAAATCCGGTAAAACGGGCTTGTTTTCTATGGATTTAAAACCCCTGATTCCGGCTGAGTATGATGGGATTACCCCGGAGGGCAGTGGGAGGGATGGTTATTTTCTACTCAGGAAAGAGGGTAAAATGGGGCTCGCAGATAACTACTTTAAATTATTGGTTCCGGTAGCGTTTGACTCTGTAGTCAAAATTTCTCCGTACACAGCCCGTCATTTCCCACCCGAAAACCCTTTTGTGTATTTGGGGAAGATTCCGGGAAAAGATAAACTGGCAATTTATAATGAAGCCGGAGCTTTGGTTTCCAATGCTGAGTACTCGGGGGCTGGAGGAAGCATACGAGAGCCTTTTCTTTCCGTAAAAAAAGGGAGAAAATGGAAAATGATTCACGCCGAAACCGGAAAAGAAACGTATGGAAAAAGGCTTTTCTGGTACTATTCTTATGATGAAAATGACTATGGAAAAACGGTAAAAACTATGTGGGGTAGAAAAATTGTTCCTCGTACCCAAAACCTTAAATTAGAGGAGATAGGAGAATACTTAGTGGTACAAAAGAGCAACCGGAGATTTGAAATTATGGATACTACCGGTAAAGTCCGGTTTTCCCATAAGGGCAAAATTGATACAAAGTTAGAGCATGTCAAACTCTTTCCGGTTGAATACAACGGCAGGTTTGCATTGCTGGATTTTCGTGCTTTTCAGTTGGGATTATTTGATTATGAGGAACTGGAGCCGTTGTCCTACTACGAATGCCCTGCTTTTTGGGCGGTTTCTGAGGGAAAAGGAGGCGTTCTCAATGCCAATACAGGGGAGTGGATAGTGGAACCGGGACCGTATCGGATGGAACCGGAGCCGCCTAACGGATGTGGGTACCTCTGCACGCAAATCGTTTTGTCCCGAAGAGATACGGTATCGCTTTCTGAGGCGGAAGCTACCCGGTTGTGGCCGGAAAAGAAGGGGAATGAATACGTCAGAAAGTGGGTGTTTGACCTTAATTCAAAGCAATCTGTACTAAGCCCTTACCGTTACATTGGGGCAGTAAGGTACAATCTTGCTCCGGTTTCAGATGGCAAAAAAGTAGGGGTAATGGATAACCTGAATCGTTTGGTTATTCCTCTGGAATGGGATAATGTGGAGATTTTGGATTCCAATTTTCTGGCAGCCTATAAAGATTGTAAATGGGCGGTGTATGACAGGCTGGGAAAGGAGATTCACCCTTTGTCTTTTGATGTGCTCATGAAAGAAGACGAATTTCCTGTTTTTTATTTTGAGTTCAATAAGAATAGTGGTTATTTGAACGGCAAAGGAGAAAATCTTTTTGGGGTGTCGTTGGATTCTGTCATAAAGGGTGAAAATATTGAATTATTCAAAGACAATAAAACGGGATTGGGAAATTATAAAGGGGAAATCCTGCTTCCGGTTATCTATGATAAAATCGGGCCGGGTAGATATAAAGTGGATTTTGTGTTAACCCTGAACGGGAAAAAAGGGATTTGGAATCATGAGAAAGGGGAGTTGCTGCCTTGTGTTTATGATGATATCAGGCTGGACGGCTCTGATTATATCCTTACGCTGTTCGGTAAGCAAGGGGTTTATTTTCCTGTAAACGGGGTTTTAATTTCTCCTGAATACAATGCCGTTAGCTCGGAGAGTCGTGCTTTTATAAGTAGTGAAAAATTTTATCTCCTGAAAAAGGAGGAAGGCACCCGAATCGCAGACGAAGCCGGAAAGGTAATCTTTCTACATACTTTTAGTGAAGTGGACTTTTTCCCCAAGGAAAACCGGATAAGCGTTGTACTTGGCGGAAAGCGGTACAATGGAATAAAAGTGGTTGACAAATGGAGGTTGTTTGAGGTTAAGACAGGCGGATGATAGCCAGTAGAAATAAGCCCGGTGGAAATATTGATGCTTCCTGTTTGCCTGCGTTTCCTGAATCTCTTTAAAGTAGGACTTACGCAATTTACTGTTTTTAGGCATTTCGACTTAGTTCGGCTTTCGCACACTCACCACCGGTCAATGACGCCAAAACAGTAAATTACCGATAAAATAGACCTTTTTGCGTAAGTCCTGTAAAGATAAAATCGTACAATCCTGTTGATTTCGCCAAAAAGCAAATCAATTGCGGTACCCGTTTCGGCACTTTTTTCGGTTAACTTGTTCATCTTATAGCGTCAGTTACTGAAAGCGGGTAGATATTTGCCCGCGCTTTGTGCTATTTCTCAGAGATAGAAACCCTTGGGCTTTCGGAACTCATTCCTGAGAATTACTTCGCCTGCGCAAGTTTTGAAACCAATCAGGGGTAATTGGCGTATCAGTAAGTTGATTTTCACTTTCATTAAAACAACTGTATATATGAATCCTAAATTCATGAAAAAAGTATCAATTGTATTGTGCGTCATCTGTAACATTCTTAATGCTGTTAATCTTTCAGCTCAGGAAAATCTGTATAAAATTGTTTCTCCCTCGGGACAGATTATAAAATATGTAGAGTATGATAACTGTTATAACTATTCACATGGGCTTGCACCTGTTCAGTCAGGGGTTTCCTGGGGCTATATTGACGCAGAGGGGAATCCTGCTATTCCAAAGGGGAAGCCATTTTATTTTGATGCTGCCGAAGAGTTTGGGAAATATGGATTGGCACTGGTGTGGGCAAAGGGGCAGTACCGGTTCATTAATACCTCAGGAAATAATGCTTTTTCCATGGAATTTGAGGAGGCTTATGGATTTGGAGAAGAAAACACCGCAGTGGTCAAACACAACGGACAATATGGCCTGATTGACCTGAAAGGTAATTTTGCTATTCCCGCGAAGTACGAAGGGATTAACCGGTACGGGAATCTGGCGGTAATTTATAATGGCGAAAAGTTTGCACTCTTCCATACAAATGGTCAGGCATTGACAGACTTTGTATATGATAATATCGGACTTCAGGAGGGGTTGATGTTCGAAAATAGAATTCCTGTAAGGCAAAACAATCGCTGGGGTTTTACTGATGAGGGAGGAAAGTTAGTCATTCCTCTTCAATATGAAGAAGTCAGCCGGTTTTCTGAAGGCCTGGCCGGATTTAGGGAAAACAGTAGGTCCGGGTATTTGGATAAAGAAGGGAAGTTGATTATCCCCCCCGCCTACGAGAATACAGACCTTTTTTCTGAAGGGCTTGCACTTGTGAGTAAAGATAACCTCTGGGGTTATATCGGCAAAAAAGGGGAGGTGGTAATCCCGCTTGCTTATTCCTATGCGGGTAGGTTTAATGAGGGAGTAGCCTATGTTTCCAGAGGGGATAATAATTTTTATATTGACAAAACCGGCAGGCAAGTGGAAGAGCCTTCTCTCAGGCATACAAATCTTGAAACTCCCAAATTAAGTATTATCGCTGTTGAGGAAAAAATGAATGTTAGCCTGAATTACCCTGATTTACAATTAAGAGTAGATAAATTTTGGGAAGCCAATAATGGTTCCGCCACAAGCGGCAAAATCTACGACCTGAGAAACAACCAGCTCATTGGGGATGGAGTAACCTTTGAACGGGGAAAAATTATCGGAGGAAAATTTTATACCAATGGGCGTACACTCGATATTAACAGGGGTGAGGGTATTTTGCTGGCAGATTTACAAAAAGTAATCGCTGCCGAAGCAGCAAAACCTGTAGCTAAACCCCAACCCCAAACGGTTATCTCAAAAGAAGAGAACGAGGAAATGATTAAACGCTATACAGAACTGGGTGATTTATTCGATAAAGCCACTTTGGATTATGATAAATATTATCTGATAGCCCTGGAGTTTGATCTGGAGGCAAGCAATGAAACGGAAAGAAAAGAGAATTTATACAGAAAGATTAAACCGTTTCAGGAAACTGTGGACAAAATCGTGGAAAAGACCAGTTATTTACTTGCAAATGACACTCGTATGAAGCCCGAAACGAGAAAAGCACTGACCGACGCGATTCCCAAATATCAGGCTATGGTTGATAAGTTGCGCAGTTTGTAAATATCTCCTTGAAACTTTTCTCCTTTTAAAAAGAGTGGATTTGCGGGAAATATTAATAGCAGGACTTATGCAAACCTGTGTTTTGGGGTACATTCCGGGTTAGTTCGACTCCGCTCACTAACCCGCCGCTCAATGACCCGAAAACAAATGATTCTGAATAAAAATGCGTAAGTCGTGAATAGAAATCATCCTGATTTTTCCTTTTGAAAACTTCAGAATCAATCTTCCTGAAAACTACTGCCGGTTTTGTTGGGTTTATAATCGTAATGGAATCGGGATTCTCTGGCGGGGAGAGCAAATCGGAATTGTAGCCTGAGAATCAGATAAATAAATTACAGGTAAAGACTTTGCGTGCCTTTACCTGTAAATGTAAACAGAATTTACCCGCCTTTTTAGCAGGCATTCATTTCTTCCTCAATTTTTACACTATAGATGATTTTCCTCAACGTATCAAACTGAAGATACGGATACTGAGCCAAAACCCGCTCAATCGCATCGGCAGAGCTGATACCGGATTTCCGGAGTGCAATAAAACTCCGTTTAATTTCGATATCGCGGATTGCTTTTTTGTTGAGCAAACCCAAGTGCAAAAGTGTGGAATAAGTATCATCCGAAAGGATGTTCTGAATCGGATTTTTCATAATCTACGTTTTTGAAGTTATGTTTAAGCGTGAAAAGTAGAGATTCCCTTCATTGTGAAAAAATGTCATTAAACAATTACGTAGATTTTAAATTACATAGGCAATACCTTCTGAAAATGATGAAAAATTTCTGTTGAGACTTTGTTTTTTTTTACAAAAATATAAATAGTTTTTAATATTGCAATAAAAAAACAGGGTAAAAAAAAATGCACTATGAACTTTACCGGGTATATCGTAAAATAAGTAGTTGATTATTAAGTAAAAATAGAATCTCATCTCCCAGTAATACCAAATACAAAGAGCAGGATTACCGGGATTTTCTCCTCGTTTAAAGCCCGAAAATACTTTATTTATTCTCAGTAGGGAGAAGCAGTCATTCCCTGGACTTCCTTGTCTTCAGGGGATAAAATCCGGAAGCCAAAGCTACATTTTCGGGTATATGGATGGGGTAAAATATTTGTAAATTATTGAAAAATCCGGAAATATCCCTATCTTTGCGCCCTGATTTGAGGATTCAGTAAAAAAATAAAAATGAAAGTATCCATCATAACGGTTTGTTTTAACGCACAAAAATACATTAAATCCTGTATAGATTCGGTATTAATGCAGGATTATCCGGAAATAGAATACATTATAATTGAAGGAAAGTCGAAAGACAACACCGTTGAAATCCTGAAATCCTACGGAGATAAAATCACGCGATGGATATCAGAGCCCGATAAAGGTTTGTATGATGCCATGAATAAAGGCGTAGCACTTGCTACCGGAGAGGTTATCGGATTTCTGAATGCAGATGACGTAATGGCTTACAGCGGGGCCGTATCTGATGTAATCAAAACAATGCAGGAGCAAAAATCAGATGCAATTATCGGAGACGTAGTGCATACCAAAGAAGAAAATCTGGATGAAGTTATCCGTCATCATCATTCCCGGGGATATAAGCCTTCGCATTTTGAATGGGGAATGATGCCAGCTCATCTGAGTTTTTATACAAGGAAAAAATTTTATACAGAGTTTGGAGGGTTTGACACGCAGTTTCGTATCTGCGCCGATTACGATTTGATGATGCGTTTTCTGTATATTCATAAAATCAGCTATCATTATCTCCCGAAAGTACTGGTTAAAATGCGTACAGGCGGATTAAGCAATCAGGGGCTTAAAAGTATCATTCGCATCAACAAGGAAATTAAAAAATCCTGTATGAAAAACAATGTACCTACGAACTGGCTCAAAATTTATTCCAAATATTTTGTGAAAGTATTTCAACTGGTTCAGCGACCGGACGAAAAACAATAATATCATTCTCAATAACCATTTTTATTATCTGAAGAAATCATGAAAATAGAATTTGTAAATCATGCTTCATTTATAGTAGAACATCAGGGAGTAAGGGTAATGTGTGATCCCTGGCTTTTTGGCAGTGCTTTCTTTAACGGATGGGATTTAATCTGTAAAACGCAGTTTCAGATGGAAGACTTTAAGAATATTCAGTACATCTGGTTTTCTCATGAGCATCCTGATCATTTTGCCCCTCCCGTTATCAATAAAATCCCGGAAGAAATCCGAAAAAACATCACCGTTCTTTTTCATGAAACCAATGACAAAAAAGTAATTGATTTTTGTCAGAAAAAAGGATTCAAAACGCAGGAGTTAACTCACCTGAAAAAATACACGCTTGCACCCGATTTCGAAATTATGTGTGCCGGGGTTTTGCCCTTTGATTCCTGGATTTGCTTTTATGGGGACGGTAAAAAAATCCTGAACGTAAACGATTGTATTGTGGATGGTGAAGCCAAAGCGGAGCACCTGAAAGTGCATACCGGAGAAGTAGATGTTCTGTTTACACAGTTCAGCTATGCCGCATGGAAGGGCAATGAAGGAGATATTCAACTCAGAAAAGACTCTGCCGCATCCAAGCTTCAGATTGTAACCGACCAGATACATGTATTCAAACCGAAGTTTACCATTCCTTTTGCGAGTTTTGTTTACTTCTCACACGAAGAAAACAGCTATATGAATAACGGGGTAAATCTTCCGGTGGATGCAATCAATGCCATTACAAAAGCCGGTTCAGCGCCTGTACTTATGTATCCCGGAGATATTTGGGAGGTGGGGACTGCATGGGACAATACTGCTCCCAATCAGAAATATGAAGCAGAATATGCCGCTTTGCCTGATAAACCCTATCATAAACCCATCAGGAGTTTTACGGAAGCCGAGTTGATGAAAAGCTGTGCAGATTATCTGACAAGGTTAAAATCCAAAAACAATTTCTTCATGGTCAGAATGATTAAAATGGTACCGGGTTTTCACTTTTTCCAACCCTTCAATATTCTGCTTCATGATTTGAATGCCATTTATCAGTTTGATATCACCAAAGGCCTCACCCGTATGCCCGAAGGGACAAAATTTGATGTGAGAATGCACTCTGAAAGCCTGGATTTTGTCTTTAAATTTGACTGGGGATACGACACTCTGACCGTAAACGGAAGATTTAATGCAGACATGGACGGCTTTGCAAAAATGACCAAAAGTTTCTCCGTAGGTCCTCTGAATAATACAGGAAGAACTATCTCTCTCAAACTGCTTTTTGATTTTGAGATGATTGGTAATTTTCTCGGAGCATTGTATCGCTTCGGCAAAAGAATGAGAAAAAATAAAGTAAAATTAGCAAATTAATTATAATATTATTCACAGATATTTTTCATGAAAAAAGCATTAATTACCGGGATTACAGGACAGGACGGGTCATTTTTAACAGAAATTTTGCTGGAAAAAGGATATGAGGTACACGGTATTATCCGTCGGGCAAGTAATTTTAATACTGACCGTATTGAACACCTGATGAGCAACAAAAGCCTGAAATTACATCATGGCGATTTGTCTGACAGTGCCAATCTGAATAAATTAATGTCCACCATAAAACCCGACGAAGTATATAATCTTGGCGCACAAAGCCACGTAGCGGTCTCCTTTGAAGTGCCCGAATATACAGCTCAGGTGGATGCAATCGGTACGCTCAGGCTGCTCGACGCCCTGAATAATCACTGCCCGGAAGCAAGATTTTATCAGGCTTCTACCTCAGAACTTTACGGCCTTGTACAGGAAATTCCTCAGAAGGAAACGACTCCTTTTTATCCGAGAAGCCCGTATGGAGTAGCCAAGCTCTATGGGTTCTGGATTACCAAAAACTTCAGAGAGTCCTACGACCTGTTTGCCTGTAACGGTATTCTGTTTAATCATGAATCAGAAAGACGTGGAAAAACCTTCGTGACCCGAAAAGTGACTGTAGGTTTCAGCGAAATGTTTTATGGCCTGAGGGAAACCCTCAGAATGGGAAACCTGGACGCTCAGCGCGACTGGGGCTACGCCAAAGAATATTGTGAAGCCATGTGGATGATGCTTCAGCATTCTCAGCCTGAAGACTACGTTATCGCAACCGGCAAAACTTATACTATCCGGGATTTTATCGAAAGAGCTGCCAAATATTGTAACTGGGATATCGTCTGGGAAGGCGAAGGCGAAAACGAAAAAGGCATTGACCGTAAATCCGGAAGGGTAATCATAGAGGTGGATCCCCGCTATTTCCGCCCTGCTGAAGTAGAGCTGCTCGTTGGCGATGCTTCCAAGGCAAAGAAAGAACTCGGCTGGGAAGCGAAAACGGACCTGGATGGATTGATTGATATCATGATGAAACATGACCTCATGGAGGCTGAAAGAAGAGTCAGACATACAATTTAATAAATGATGAACCCAAACGCAAAAATATACATTGCCGGCCACCGGGGGATGGTGGGAGCCGCTATTGTCAGGGCTTTAACCCATGCAGGATTTGAAAATCTCGTTACCCGTTCCTCTTCCGAACTGGATTTGAGAAATCAGGCTGCCGTCGCTGATTTTTTTCAGACAGAAAAACCGGAATACGTATTCCTTGCTGCTGCAAAAGTGGGGGGAATCCATGCGAATAATACCTACAGAGCAGAATTTATTCATGATAATCTCGCCATTGAACTCAATATCATTCATCAGGCTTATCTGAATAAGGTGAAAAAACTGCTCTTTCTGGGAAGTTCCTGTATCTATCCCAAATTTGCGCCTCAGCCCATGAAAGAGGAACATTTGCTTACAGGGATTCTCGAGCCTACCAATGAGCCTTACGCAATCGCTAAAATTGCAGGGATTAAAATGTGTGAGGCTTACCGAGATCAGTATGGAGCAAATTTTATTTCTGCCATGCCGACCAATCTCTACGGCCCCAATGATAACTATAATCTCAATAACTCCCATGTACTGCCGGCGCTGATCCGGAAGTTTCACGAAGCCAAAACCGAAGGCAGGGAAGCCGTGGAAATTTGGGGAGACGGTAGTCCTATGAGGGAATTTCTTCATGTAGATGACCTCGCAGCGGCCTGTCTTTTTCTCATGGAAAACTACGACGAAAAACAATTCATCAATGTCGGCACGGGAGAAGATGTAACTATCCGGGAGCTTGCTGAAACCATCAAAAATGTGGTAGGATTCGAGGGAGAACTCCGGTTTGACCCGACCAAACCCAATGGGACACCCCGTAAACTGATGGATGTAAGCCGTTTACATCAGTCAGGATTCAAGCATACCTATACCCTCGAGCAGGGAATCCGTCATGTGTATTCGGATTTTCTGCAGAATTACGCAAAGTATATCGGAGGAGAAAGGGTAGTGTAGAATAAGGAGATGATGTGAGGACGGAATGATGGGTAGTGTCACAAATTGAATGATACAGGAATTCAGAGAGTTATTGATATCATTCACTGATTTATAACAAGGCTGAATGATTTGATTTCAAACATCAGTGAAAAAATTCAAAAATAAATACCGCATCGCATCACACCGAAATCCCCATTGGGATTATTCGGCAGATGCGTTGTATTTTTTGACCATCGTTACCCAAAACAGGGAATGTAATTTGGGCAAAATAATAAATACGGAATCCTTGGTTGTGTTATCCGATTTTGGTAAAATCGTGGAATGTGAATGGTTTAAATCGTTTGAAATACGCAGGGAATTGATTTTGCACGAATTTGTAATAATGCCCAATCATTTACACGCCATTGTGGAAATATATAATGAAAACCGGGGTGAAACGGTGTTTGATGAAACAACCGTGGTAGAGACACACGGCCGTGTGTCTCTACCAAACGAAACCGACCCAAACGAATTCGACCCCGAATTACCATCCATAAAACGAAATCCGCCCGTTCGTTTACCCAAATCCATTTCCTCCTTTATGGCAGGGTTTAAATCTGCGGTAAACACAAAAATAGACGATTATATTGATGAACATCATTTACCGATACCCAAATACAATAAAAACAATCATTTTTTTCAACCCAATTATCACGACCATATCATCAGGAACGAAATGGAATACAAAATCATTTCAAGATACATCATCAATAATCCTAAGAAATGGAATAAAGATCGATTAAATGATTAGAGAAGGGAATGGATAATTGAAAAACAATAATGGTTTGGCTTGGGTTATGGCTATATTGTGAGGAATTGGGAGAAAGAATGATTACACAACCTTTATTGTATGCGAAGAAATTCAGTTTTTGGTATTTAAGAATTATCTTGGTAAAATACATCTGTTTTCTTATTTTTGCGAAAAATAGTATAAACTATGTTTACAATGCTCTCTTTGCTCCAAAGAGTTTCTAATGCCTTACAAAATGCCGATATCCCTTTTATGTTGGTAGGAGGAATGGCGCTTAATATTTATGCTATTCCGAGAATGACAAGGGATTTTGATATTGTTTTAGCATTGGAAAAAAATCGGATTACAGATTTCTTGAATATATTTGAAGGAAATTTCTATATATATGAGCCTACCGTAGTAGAAGAAGTGGAACGAAAAGGGATGTTTAATGTGATTGATTTAGAAACACATTTTAGAATTGGCTTTATTTTGTTAAAAAATGATGCATATTCCGAAGTTTCCTTCCAGAGAAAGCAGCTAAATACTGATTTGGGATTTGATATTTATGTCGCAAGTCTGGAAGATTTGGTAATTTCCAAAATACAGTGGATTCAGGATTATCAAAGTGAAAAACAGATGAATGATATCAGGTTATTGGCATCTCTTGATAACTTGGATAAAACTTATCTTATGAGCTGGATTGAAAAACTACAGTTAAAAACTTATAATTTATTATGAAAACAGATGTAAGCAAAGAAATATTAAAAATGCAACTCCAACTTGCAACTTCTCTTGATATGAAAGAACGTTGGAAACGAAGTTTTGAAATGATAGAGATGGGTATTTATATTGTACGCCAAAATATCAAACGGAAAAACCCTGGTATTTCAGAGGAGGATTTGCGTATCGCTACCTTTATGCGGGTTTATCAGCAAGATTATTCTAAGGTAGAAATGGAGCGGATTACCGAAAAAATGAGAGTGTATTATCGAATCCATACACTACAGTAAATATGACAATCATTCCCCGTTCTATTCAGTCTGAAAGGGGAAATGCTTTCTCATAAATTACCCAGCCAAATTTATACTGAAAACATCTTTCTCCCTACACCCTCGCTTTCATAGGCAGCAAAATATCCACCTTAGTACCTGTAACCTTACCCTCAGGATTCTTCGTTTCCTGAATTGTTACTGTATAAGGTTTGCCGGTGTTTTTGGAGAAAAGCCGTAAACGGTCGTGTGTGATTTGCATACCCTGAGAAACGTGGTCTGAGGGTCGGTCTGCTTTCTTCTTTTTGCTTGCTTCAATGCCGATTCCGTTATCCGTAATTTCTACGTTCAGGGTGTCTTCATCCAACTGACGGATAATTACCTTAATCTCTCCTTTTTCCTCTAAAGGCATAATTCCGTGTTTAATAGAGTTTTCTACAAAAGGCTGCAAAATCATTGGGGGAATCTGCGTTTCGCTTTTATCAATCTGATCTTCAATCTGAATTTCATAATCAAACTTATCCTGAAAACGCATTTTTTCAAGGGAAAGGTATAACTTCAGCCGTTCAATCTCTTCGCTCAGGCTGATAAATTCCTTTTTGCTGCTGTCCAGATTCATCCGCACTAATTTCGCAAACTGAGAGAGGAATTTGGTTGCCATCAGTTTATCCTGAGAATGAATAAAATACTGAATAGACTGAAGCGCATTGAAGGTAAAATGAGGATTCATCATTGCGTATAAGGCCTGTTGCTCCAGCTGAAGCATATCCGACCTGGTTTGCATGCGTTCCGTTTCTCTTTTTCTTTCGGCTTTTTCCTTAAAATAATTGTAAATTCCCAATCCGGTCAGAAACAGCGTAAACAATGCAATCAGGATAAACCACCAGGAAAACCAGAACGGACTACGGATATGGAAAGAATAGGGCGTAGTTTCTACCCAGTCTCTCAGGTTGTTGGTGGCACGCATCCGGAACCGATAGCTCCCCGGTGGGAGATTAGAGTAGGTAAAGGTATTTTCCTCCATGACGGGCAGCCATCCTTTATCGAATCCTTCCAACTGAATCTGATAGCGGACGGCGGAAGGTTTGGCGTAGCAGATTCCAATAAACTCAAAGGTCAGGTGGTTTTGATTATAGGGGAGGCTCAACCCCAGCGGAAGGCCGGTTTCTTCGCTGACTTTCGTATAATATTCCGGTTGTGTGCGTACCGGAGAAAAAAACAATTTCACATTGGTGAGGTGTACTTTGGGCGGTTTATCCTGAGCATTGAGCAAAGTATCCCGGTGATACCTGACTGCTCCACCGATTGTGCCCATCCAGATATCACCTTTTGAGTCCCGGAAAGCGGCATTCCCATTACATTCCAGGCTCGGAAGCCCGTCGGTGGTGGTGTAATGCTCGTAAGTAAAAGTAGAATCGAGGTGAAACCTGCTGATATTAATCCGGAAAATACCGTAGTTAGTACCTAACCATGCAAGATCCTGATTTTCCTCCAGCACCATACTTACAATATCATTGGCGGCAGTACTTCCCGGCAACAGAATATTTTTCCATTTTTTTCCATTCCAGGTACTTAATCCGCTGCTTGTTGTAATCCAGATATTTCCTTTTTTATCTTCCAGAATCGTAAGTACAAGATTATCTCCAATCCCGTCTTTAACGGTATAATTCCGGATTCCCCCCGGAACGGTCATACAGGTAAGTCCTCCCGGCGTTCCAAACCATACATTGCCTTTGGTATCGTGGTAGATGGCATATACTACATTGCTGATTAATCCGTTTTCGGTAGTAATCCGCTCAAATTTTTCACCGTCCCAGACCGAAACTCCCCCGTCCGTTCCAATCCAGATTCTGCCGTTTTTATCTTCCGAGACGCAATAGGTCTGATTGCTGAGCAAGCCGCTGTATTTATCAAAGATTTCTTTTTTTCCATCGGGATGGATACAATTCAGGCCATGCTGATAGGTAGCAAACCAGAACCGGCCTTTGGAATCTTCAAAACTATAACAGATATCATTCCCTGAAATTCCCTGCTCTTTTGTAAGGAACTCAAAGGCTTTCGTATTCCCTTTCCGGATTTCCAGCGGGCTAAAAAGATTAATCCCGTTATTGGTAGTGCTAATCCAGATTTTGCCTTCATTATCTTCGAGAAAAGACTTGGAAATATTGCTATTCATCCCTTCTGCTTCTGAATAAGTATCAAAAACGCCTCTCCTTACTTTGAAAACGCCTTCTCCTTCTGTACCAAACCATAAATTCCCTTCATCATCCCGGCAGGCTGCCTTTACGATATTTTTATCAGACCAGTTGGCTGCGCTGAAAGGGCGGGACTGTACTTTTAGCTCCCCGGTTGCCGGATCGGTAAGGTATTCCAAAAGCGTAATTCCGGCTCCTGTTCCTCCCCAAATCTGATTGTCCCGGCCTTTTCCGAGGCAAAAGATGTTTCTGTCTGATATATTCTGTGAAAAAAAGATAGTATTTTCTTCTTTATACCGAAGTATCCCTTTATTGGTTCCTGCCCATAATCCTGTTTTCTCTTCCGGTAAAAGCGAAAATACTTCAATCTCAGGAAAGCCTTTTGCTTTTTGTATTTTTCCTTTCTCCAGCACGTACAGTCCGCTATTGGTTCCTATCCAGATTTTGTCATGAACGGAATCCTCTACCATGGTGAAAATATCCGTAGGGACAGCGTCTTTCACCGGAGTAAACCGCCCGTTTTGATACTGTATAATCCCTCCTCCTTTGGTGCCAAGCCATACATTGCCTTTGGTGTCACATAAAAGCGAGAGTACCGTATTGACGCCGTTGAGATTTTCCCGGCTCAGGGTCTCAAACTTTATCCCGTCATACCGGCTGATACCGCTTTCGGTTGCAATCCAGAGTACTCCCTTCCTGTCCTGAGTTATCGCATTCACAAACCGCCCGGAAAGACCATCTTCTGATTGGAAATCAATGAATTTTCGCCCGTCAAAACGACAAATGCCTCTGTGCGTTCCCATCCAGATAAAGCCTTTTCTGTCCTGAAAAATCGCCCGTACCTGCGATTGCGAAAGTCCTTCCCCGATAGAATACTGTGTAACGCTATATTCCTGAGCCTGCAAAATACAGACCCAAAACCACATCAGAAAAGTAAGGAATATACGCATAATGAAACTGCCGGAATAAACGGTGAGAATCCTGTGGTTATGAATTGTGATGTTTATCCTCGTAAAACCTTTTTACACTGTGAAATACGCCGGAAAACTGCAAAATTTCAGGAATATTATTCACCTTGATTTTGCCAAAGAGAAAAGCCGTTTGTCCGTTTTCCCTGCCCCATTCCACGTCTTCATAGACTTTGTCTTTAGTGTGAATCACACATTTTGGGTTACCGCTCAGCCCTTCTTCAATCGTGATATCGTAGTCCTGAATGATTACCGTAAATTGTCCGCCCTGATTGCCTTCAATATTGAAGTGAATGACCGTTTCGTAGTTTACTTCTTCACATTTATCCTTTTTGAAGCGTTCCCTGAGGGAAAGAATAATGTCCTTTGCGGTATGAGGTTTATGCATATTGCTGTTTGTTTTTGGCTTTAAATAAAATAAATTAAAAATTTTCGTTGAGGGTCAGGTATAACCGGCTTACCGGCAATCCCATGACATTGTAAAAATCTCCTTCCATCCGAGTGATTGCCGTCATTCCAATCCACTCTTGTACTCCATAAGCACCGGCTTTATCATACGGTTTGTAAGTGCGAAGATAGTGAATTATTTCCGTATCCGGTAATTCCCTGAAAAAAACCGATGTTTTTTCTACAAATTCAATCTTTTTGTCCTGATAAAGAATACAAACGCCGGTCATTACTATATGCTCTTGACCGGAAAGTTTTCTGAGAATCTGTATTCCTTCTGCTTCATCTGCTGGTTTTCCGATAATTTCCTCCCCAAGTACTACAATGGTATCCGCAGTAATAATCAGGTGGGAATCCTTTAAATCCGTAAAAACCGCAGCTTTTTGCCGGGCAATATACGCAACCGCCTCTTCCGGGGAAGCTCCCTCCGGAATATGCTCATCCGTAGGCCTGACGATAATTTCAAATGGAATATTGAGGGCTGCAAGCAATTCTTGCCTTCTTGGAGACTGAGAACCTAAGATAACCGGAGCCGGAAGTTGTTTCATTTTTCTGTATGCTGATTTTTTCCTGGCAAAGATAGCCCTCTTTTAAAAAATTTAACCATAAATTTTTCACAATTCAGGCAATAATCGTGGAAAATGTTTTCAGCAATGGAAAAAGTAGAGCGATTTCTGTCGGGTACATAGTCATCTCAGTCGGGTACATGAGCGATTTCAGTCAGGAGTAGAGCGATTTCAATCAGGTACATGGTCATTTCAGTCGAGATTGTTCGATACTATTTTTTACCGCCTAATAACCTCCCGACACACTTTTTTGAATACTCCTTTGGGTTGTATGATATTCAGGGTCGGTTGCTGCTGAGCAGGGAACTAAGGTCAGAAAAAGAAACACTAAGCCTTGGAAACCTTCCGGAAGGATTGTATATTTGGCGGGTGGAAAACTTAATACATGGAGGATATGAAACAGGAAAGTTGGTTATTCAAAGGTAGAGGGAAGTCCAATACCGCAGGTTCAGCAGATTATTCCTGAAAAAAAATCTTTGCAAATTTCGTCTGAAATCCCTATATTTGCAGGTAAAAAGGTATGAGCGACGAAAAAAAGCCAAAATACATCAATCCACTGACGGATTTC
>JAIBAH010000213.1 GCA_019695295.1 Bacteroidia bacterium
TAAAACCGTAAAAGAGTATATCGGAAAAGGAAAGTTAAAAGAGGCCATAGAAGTAATGCTGACCCTTGTAGCGGACCAGGATGCGAATACCGTACTTGCCTTTCAGCGGCGGCTGAGTGACCTGAGCAGAAAAGAAATGCTGGGAATCATCCCTCCCTCAGAAGCGATGACAGAAAGAAACAGCATTACTCATGCTGTGCTTACACTTTGTGATGAAATAGAAAAAAAGGTGGAAGTGCCTGTTCCCGAACCTGAAAAAACGAAATCTTTCGCCCCGGCCCGGATTTTTATTTCCTTTACTGCCTCTGATGAAGAGCATCTGATAAAACTGGAAAATCAGTTTAAGCCTGCACTCAGAAACAAGCCGGTTACGATTTGGCATAAGGGGAAAATGCCCTTTAGTGAAGAGCGGTTTCAGGTAATAGAACAGGAGTTGAATCAGGCGGATATTATTATTCTGCTTGTAAGTGCAGATTACCTTGCGGAAGATGAAATATGGCAGCATGAATTTATGCCGGCATACGCTCGTTTACAAAAAAAGAAATGTGTGGTGATTCCGGTTATTCTCAGTGCCTGTGCATGGCAAACGACAGAAATATCGGGTCTAAAGGTTTTGCCGGAAATCAACCGGGCTATTTCCCAAATGCCTGATACGGATGCTGCATGGCTTACGGTAGTAAAAGCTACGATGGACTTGCTGAGTAGCCGACAATAGCGTAAATCCGGAGGAAAAACGCTTTATTTCCACTCCATTTTTTCCCGGATATCTGCCGGAACCACTGCTTTATGGGTGATAAATGAAATGGTATAAAGGGAAAAATAGGCTTCGGACATATAAATAAAGCCTTTCGCCTCTCCTTTTTCACCCCATGAGTTTTTTACCACAAAATAAGTACTTCCATCCTGAGCCTGAGCCAGTCCTACGATATGCATCAGGTGGTCGTCTGTAAGGGTCTGAGTGTCAAATGCGGCTTGCCTTTCGTCTTCGGTGATGGTTTTTTCGGGCAGATACTGAATAAAATATTCTTTTTTGTTTTCCTGCTCCGGTACGATTGCAAGCCCTTTTTCGCTGGAAAATCCGTCATTGGAAACATCTCCGTCCCATATAAGTGTATATCCCTGATGGATAGCGGTTTTGGCCAGTTCTGTAAATTCTACCAAAGGCAGATTCCAGTATGAGCCTTTAGAAAAGTTGTCCGGTACTTCAATTGCAAAAGACTGATAAAAGGGATGATGTAAAAAGGAGGTAAATCCTGTATAATCATCCGGATTGAGATACAGGGAATCTGCAAAGGAACGGGGAGTAAATTTTTTTCCGGAGTATTCAAAGGCGGGGGGAACTTCTCCGATTTTGCGCTCTGCCATCGCAACAAATGTATTTTTCCAGTCAGAAGGAGGATTGGGTGCAGCCGCCCACTCTTTGACTGCGGTTTCCATGGCTTTGTGTGCTTCTGTTTCATCCAGTACGCCCTCTGCTTTCAGGTTGGTTCTGTAAGCGTCTTCGGGCATAAGTCCTGCATTTCGCATACAATTGAGCACATCATGACCGAGTCCGCCTGCACTAAAAGGAACATTTCCTTTATTGTTGAGATACGTTTCTGCTTTTTGGGGATAGGTATTACGAACGATAAACATCTCGGATAAATCGGAATCTCCTTTTCCGGTTCTTATCAGCTCGGATTCCAGAAAAGAGCAGGCCGAATAACTCCAGCAGGTATTGGTTTTTTCCTGATTTTTGACATTGGTATAAGCGTTTTCTTTTTCTACCGTAATCCTGTACGGACCGGTTTTATATACTCTTTGAGTAAATCCGGATATTCCGGTGAAAAGCAGCAGGATATATACAATACTTTTTCTCATTGTTTTTTTGATTATTAAAATGCAAAGATAGGAATTTTCTCTGTTTTCTGCAAAATTGTTCGAAACGAAACTGATGCAAAAAGGTTTGAAAAATATGCTCCGCCTATTATTATGTTCTGGCTTCTGCAAACTCCGGTTTTATCTGTATTTTTTATGACAAACTGAATCGTTTTTACTCAGGTTCTGATCAGTGAATAAAACCTATACGAAGCATTTTTCAGGTAGTTTTGTTTTGCAAATTTTTTATCGTTTGATTATCGAGAAAACCTTTACATAAAATCTTTCGTTTTAGCGTTTAAACATTAAATTTTAACACCATATTTATTTAACATTATGAATCAAAGACGTACTATTTTCATTGTAGCTGCATTTTGTTTGTTTATTGTCATGACGAGTGCAGACATCCTTAAAAAAGGAGGAAGAGCAGGGAATACAGGCTCTCCGGGAGAAAACAGGTGTAATGAGTGTCATGGCGGAAATCCTTTGAACTCCGGAGGACTGATGACAATCGCTTCGGATGTACCCAATAATCAATACACACCCGGACAAACCTATACTATCACGGTAACGGTTGCGAAAGATGGGTTTCCTATTTTTGGGATGGGGGTTGAGGCGCTTACTGCTTCCAATACGAATGCCGGAACTTTTATTATTACGAATGCAACGGAAACGCAGACGCTTACGGCTCCCAATGGAAGGGTTAATGTTGTGCATAAGTTGAATGGGGGACTTAATCTCGGGGCTAAGACTTTTACGTTTCAGTGGACTGCTCCGATGAGCGGAACGGGGGCTGTAACGTTTTATGGCTCTGGTATTGCAGGTAATAATAATAATAATGATAATGGGGATTTTGTATATACTGCCACGCTGGCCCTTACGGAAATGGTAAGTTCTATTTCTCCGGCTTTTCATGCTGAAAATATCCGTTTATATCCTAATCCTGCGAATGACTGGCTGAATGTTGAAACGGATTTAACCAATCTTAAGTCTATTGTTGTTGTGGATATGAACGGGAGGGTTGTGGCTGACTACGAGGCAGATGCTTTGACTTCTGTTTTTGTTAAGCCTCTTCCTGCGGGGTTGTATTTTATTCAGGCTGTAAATAAGGATAATGAAGTTGTTGCTACTCAAAAGTTTGTAAGAAAGTAAATTATTAAAAAGGGTAGAGTTGTTTTGTAACTCTGAGCAGGGCTTCTTGTTCAGGTTTTTTTTTTGTGTGTTGAAAGGGAATTACCGGAATCTTGATTTGGGGGGGAACCCCAACTCTGCCCCCCTCCTCCGAGGAGGGGTTTGTTGGCTGTGGGGACACAGGCAACGGCAGAGGGGATAATTTTTTATAGCATTAGTTTGGCGGTGGCGGTGTTGAGGATTCCGGATTTGATGTTGATGGTTCCTGTCCAGGGCTGGTAGCCGGGGTGGTTGATGGTGATGGTGTAGGTGCCGACGAGTATGGATTCGAAGAAGGCGTTGTGGTCGGTGGAGCGTACGGTTTGGGTGTAGTTTTTGAGGCCTTTGGTGATGACGACTACTACGCCTGTGGA
>JAIBAH010000098.1 GCA_019695295.1 Bacteroidia bacterium
TATAATCCGTGTAAGAGGAAAATCCGCAATTCTCTGCAATTTTTGCTCTTAACACTAACATTTTTTCAAAAATATTATTTACTTCATCCCAGGTTTGTTTCCGGCATTCGGCTACTTTTCTCCATACGGTTTCCCTGACAGTACGGTCATGGCTTTCAAGATATTTTCCTGCTTGCTGAAGGGTAATCGTTTTGCCCTCGTGTTCAATCGTGAGCTTACCGGTCAGGGCTGAGTATTCCTGAGCAATGGATTGTTCTTCGGCAGCCAGAGTTACATTTTCTTCCCGAAACAATTCGATTTCATTTTTCAGAGACCGGAAGAAGGTTTTATAGTATTCTGAATCCAGTTCATTTACGAAGGGATTTTCCAGGATTTTCCGGTTCAGTTTATCAGAATAAATACTGATGTGGGGTAATATTTCCTGTACAAATACCTGATATCTGGAAGAATGCTCTTCATTTTGTGTATCGCAGGTCATACGGATATATCTCCAGGCGGCTTCTTCATCCACGACCGCATCAATTTCATTTACTTCAAGCAGGTATTTTTCCATGTCCTCTTTCGAGTCCGGGTTTTGATTCAGCAGATATTCAAAATACGGTTTCAGAGATTCCCATGAGTCTATTGAGTAATCTTCGGGAATAAACAATCTCTTTCTTTCCGGCTTTACTGTATATTTTTTTAAATCTATCATTCTTGTTTTTTTTGCAAAAATACATCTTTTTACCCAAAACACAGATACCCATTAGTAAGTTTTTTTCGATTCGGTTACGATTCAGCAAAGAATTTCCAAAAACACAAAGCCGGATTATCTCCCCAAAGAGAACGTCCGGCTGTTGGAATAAATATATTATTGCTGTCAGGAAATCAGCATTCCGGCAATTGTTGCGGAGAGGTAAGAAGCCAGTGTTCCGCACAGCAAGGCTTTGAATCCTAATTGAGCCAGTTCTTTTTTTCTGTCGGGAGCCAGTTCTCCGATACCCCCGATTTGTATTCCGATAGACCCCAGGTTGGCAAAGCCACAAAGCGCAAAACTGAGGATTGTAATGGTTTTGGGAGAAAGACCGCCCATGATTTTGGTAAACTGAGAATAGGCAACAAATTCATTGGCGACAAACTTGGTACCCAGCAAACTGCCTGCGGTAGTCATTTCACTGGAGGCAACGCCCATAATCCACGCAAAACCGGAGAAGAGTATTCCCAGAAGATTTTCGAGAGAAAGTGTGCGGGTAAACTCCATCGTTCCGGTAAAATACAGGTTATGATCAAACAAGAATCCGCCCAATAATTTCAAGAGTCCGTTAATGAGTGCAATCAGCGCAAGAAAACCTACAAGCATAGCGATTACATTCAGGGATATTTTCAGTCCGTCAGAACATCCGTGCGCAATTGCTCCGATAAGGTTGGAGTGTTCTTTTTTTACTTCAACACTTACTTTTCCTTTGGTTACAGACTCTTCTGTTTCCGGAAAAACGATTTTTGAGATAACGAGTGCTCCCGGAGCCGCCATAAGGCTTGCCGCAAGGAGATACTCCGCTTTTACCCCCATAGAAATATAAATTGCCATTACTCCTCCGGCAATACAGGCCATACTTCCGGCCATTGAAGCGAGCAATTCAGATTTTGTCATAGAGCTAAGGTAAGGCTTAATCATAATCTGAGCTTCCACCTGACCCACAAATGCACTTGCTACATTGGAAAGCGCCTCAGCACCACTCACTCCCATAATGAAGTGCATTCCTTTGGCCATAATCGCTACGATTCGCTGCATTAATCCAATCTGATAGGCAATCGAAACGAGTACACTTACGAAAATAATGGTAGGAATAAGTATCCCGAAAGCAAAATTATCCGCAGGATGTCCCAGCACTTTGCTTAATTCTACTTTATCTGCCAGAAATCCAAAAACAAATTTTCCGCCTTCTCTTGAAAATCCCAATAGTGATTCTATCCCGTGCCCAATCGTTCCAAACAGTTCTTTTCCCAGTCTGGTTTTTAAAATAAATAAAGCGAGGGTAAGTTGAAGCAACAACCCTGAAAGAACCAACCTGTAATTAATCGCTTTACGGTTATTGGACAACAAAAATGCAATTCCCAGAATTACAATCATTCCCAATCCGCCCCTGAGTAAAGTATGTATCATCTCCATTTGTAATAATTCTTTTTTAACGTATCAATGATTTACCGGTCAAAAGTAGTAATATTTTTCAATATTCAGGATTATCTTTCTTTTTTTTGATATATATTATTATTTGTGAGTGTAAGTATAAATTTCTTTATTTGCATAAAATTATTTTGTTTCTTCTGTAAATTAACTTTTTTTCATATTTTCGGTTTTTATACGTTTTTACATAAATCAGGACAGATTAGTGTGCTGTAAATCATTCGAAATGAAAAATAAACTCTCTGTAATCGTTTTTTCAATACTGATAGCCCTGCCGGTACTGATAATGGCACAGCCTAAGCAGCCCTGGTGGAAAGCCATCCGTTTCACCCGGATTCCGATGGAAGATACGCTCACGACAAGAGTGCCCTGTATTGCTGTTTCTCAGGACAACGTCATCTGGACGGGACGGGAAGGATTTCTTTGCGGCTGGGATGATACCAAAAAGCAATGGGATTATCACAAAATAGGGGATTCCATTCAGGCAATCGACATAGAAGAAACCAAAGGTACTTTCTGGATAGCCACAGCAAAACGCAAGGTAATTGAATATGACAAGGCAACCAAAGCCAAAAAAGTACATACACTGACTTCTTTAAAGCGTCCTTATGTACACATCAATACGCTTTTTGTCGAAAACAGCAATAATATCTGGATTGGTACAGATGAAGGGCTTGTGCTGCTTAAGCAAACATACGGAGAGTGGAAAAACACCGCTATTCCTGATTTGGTCAATATGGAAGTGTATGATATCGTCCGGCACAACGGAGTAATCAAAGTGGCTACGGATATGGGATTGTATCAGTATCTGGGCACTTCGTGGAGTCCGGTACCCAAATACGACCGAAAAAAGATATGGTCTGCGGATGTAAATCCTGCGGAAGAGTTATTTCTGGCCTATAATGTAGGCAAAAAAGATTATGTTTTTTCTGAAAATACGCAGATTGGCGTTGATAGCAGCCGGCGGTATCGTTTTAATGATATTCTTGCTGACGACTACGGCCGTTTTTGGGGAGCTACGCTGGGAGGAGTGTATGCCTGGGCAGATGTTTTTGGATACTGGCACTACTTTAATGATCTCAACTCGGATCTGAATGTAAGCGAAGCATATGTGAGTGCTCAGGATGTAAAAAGCGGAATCTGGGTAGGAGCCAAGGAAGGGCTGTATAAAATCATAGATATTACTAAAAAAGAAGAAGAAGTGGCAACCCCTGTTACGCCTCCGGTTGTAGTACCGAAACCCGGCAATACAGAAGAAATATCGGATACTATTGCTTACCTTCAAAGAACAAGTGACGTACATCTGGTCCTCGTGCTGGATATTTCGGGTTCTATGCAAACGAGTATTACCCGGATGGGACTGGCATTTAAAAATATATTGAAATATCTTCCTCCCAAAGACCATATTTCTATTATTACCTACGCAAATAAAGCCGAAGTAATCGCCGAAAACTGGTCAGCAGATAAAACCACCAAAAAACGAATTGCGGAATTGTTTGACGGATTTACCTATAAAGGGGGAACCAATATCAAAGCCGCACTGAATAAAGCCTTATCGGTATCGCAGGATAATAAAATACCCGGCGGAAATAACCGGATTGTGCTGGTTTCGGATGCCAATTTTGATGTTCCGGGAAGGTATCCTACGGCAAGTCAGATTGCTTCGTACGGAATCAAGTTCAGCGTATTTTGTTCTCAGAAAAAAACAAAAGCTCAGGAAAAAGAGCTCATGGAACTGACCAAACGCGGGAAAGGAAACTATTTCAATTTTGCAGTGGGAAATACCCGGACAATAGAACAGGCTTTCTGGAGTGAATTAATGGGAGAATAGTTTTTTTATTTTTTTTCCAGAACTACAATATCCTGAAAATCCACACATTCTCCTTCGGGCCTTCCCGACCATTTTCCCCAAAGTGCTTCTTTTACTTCAAAACCGGTAGGGATAAACCACTCTTTGCAGACATACTCCCACTGATAGGCGACATTGGCCGACACAACTTTTTGTTCCATCAGACTATAAAATCCTTTGCTGTAGGGAAACCAGAATTTCCGGTTTTGGGTCATGGCTGCTTCTGATTCCGGCGTCAGAATAAAAAAGGTAGCGAAACATCTTCCGCCGGGTTTCAGTACCCTGAATATTTCTTTTAAATAGTGCTCTACTTCTGCCGGCATCATGTGGGTAAAAACAGAGGTAAGAAAAACAAATCCAAAAGAAGCATCGGGATAGGGAAACCGGAACTCCGATGCATTCATCCCGCCGGAAGTATATAAGTCATTTTCGAGAGGGATATACTGAAACCGGAAATTGGGAAACCGGGCCGAGATATTCGCTGTACACCAGTTTACCCCTGTTTCCACCACATCAAAGCCTTCATATCGGGCTTCCGGAGAAAGAAAGGCGGTAAGCGGTACTGCCATTCTGCCGATTCCGCTTCCGACATCCAGTACGTTTTCATCCGGCCTGAGTTTTCCGTATCGGACAAAATAGTCCATAAACCGGTTTCCCTGCTCTATAAAATCTCCGGAACCTGTATAAATCAGGCCTTTGGGGGGTTCGAGAAGGGAGCGTTTTCCGGTAATGCTTCTCCATACATCCACAGGGAAAAAGGCTACTTTCCTCGCCCATAAACGCAAAGCGGGAGGCATCAGATAATATATTTTTCTTATCATTTATTCCGTTTCTATATTCTCTGCAAAATAACGATATTTTTCTTTCAAACGGATAAGATGTTTAAAAATTCCTCTTTCCTGTATTTCCATCCAATTCCTGCTCAACTGAGTTGCGTCTCCTGCAAAAAAACCCGGAATTCAGTCTGCACTAAACTCCGGGTTTCTTATAGTAAAAAAACTGATTATTTTTTAATTGTCCATCTCAGGCCGGCATATCCCATGATTCCATACACAGGTCCCCACACCATTGTTGCATCAAATGTATTTTCGAATGGATTGCCGACGTTGATAATCGGAGACTTTTGGGTATAGTTTGTCAGATTTTCTCCTCCCAGATAGATATCAAAAAGCGGGAAAGAATAGGTAACCTGACCGAATAGCATAAAAAAGGCAGGAGAAACCTCCGCTCTTTCAGTTGCAGCCGGATTTTTTTCGAGGGATGGAATCCGGGATTTTCCGGTATAGTTTCCGGTAAGGTCAAATGTCCATTTTTCAGAAGGCGTTTTGTAGGTAAAGGCAAGCAGGCCTCTGTCCCGGGGAGTAAAGGGAACCGCCTTAAAACCGGATTCATACTGAGCCATTACCTGATTCCATTTGTAAGCCGCTTTGATTTCCATTCCTTCTACAGGTTCTATCATTCCTTCTATCTGAAAAATCTGAGAAAAAGACTTGCCATTGAGATTGTAAAAACGCAAAAGCGTAGCGTCTTCCCTGTCTGCGATGATTTGATTGCTGAAATCTGTCCGGTAAAAATCCACCAGTACTCTTGCTTCTTTTCCCAGAATCTCCAGATACTGCTGCGCACTGACTCCATAATTCCATCCGTTTTCGGGCATAAGGGGAGAATCTATCTGAATCGTTCTTCCGCTTACAAGCAAACCCGGGTTATCCGCAAAGATATGTGCTACTCTTGTGCCCCTGCCCGCAGAAGCCCGCAAAATCGTTTTCTCAAAGGGCTGATATCTCAGATGAAGTCTTGGCGTAACAATCATTTTAAAGAGATTATGATAATCTGCCCTGACACCTGCTACCAGATCAAATTTTTCCAGATGTTTAAAGGAGTATTCACCAAAAACACCCGGAATACTCTCCTTCAGTAAAAATTGATTCTGATTATAAGATTCATCAAAATTATCAAAGACGTAGCTTACGCCGGTACGAAGGGTATGATTGGTATTGTCAATAATTGTCTGATATACCAGTTTGGCTGCGATGTTTTCTTCTTTTCCCTTGTAAAGGTTATTTCCCAGAGAAGATTTCTGATTGTGTAAAACCCCCATGACCGAAAGTCCCAGGCTTTGATAGGGTTTTTTGATATTTACCCAGCCGTTTTTATACATAATTTCGGTGCGTTTGGTTCTGATACCAATGAGATAAGGATTGTCAATATGAAATCCGTCCCCGTGCGCCATGACTTGCCCGGCTTCTCTTTTTTCTTCGAGATGCTTTACACTCAACTGAAACTCCAGCCCTTTGTCATCAAAATACGTCCACCGGTGGTGCACTGCCATTTGCTTTTGAAGATGTTCGTCTGCAAAGTAATCTTTGTTTCTGTCCATCATCATTGGGATAATATTTCCGTGAAGCATCGTCATCGTATGAAAATTCTTCTTTTTTCCTACAGGCGTAGCATACAGCAAAGACCCTTCCGTTCTTGACATTTGATTTCCGTACAGGTTCAGGTATAAGCGGGGGCTTTTCTCCGGTTTTTTGTATTCTACGTTAATCTGCCCGGTAAGCCCTTCATATCCGTTGAGTACAGAAGACGCTCCCTTGGCAATATCAATCCGCTCCATCCATGGGCCCGGAATGTATCCAAGGCCGTAAGCAGTGGCAAGCCCTCTCATTGCAGGCGTATTTTCGGTGATAATCTGAGAATATATTCCGGATAATCCCAGCAGGCGGATTTGTTTTGCACCGGAAGCGGCATCCTGATAAGATACATCCACTGTGGCGTTTGACTGAAAACTCTCTCCCAGGTTGCAGCAGGCAGCTTTGTATAATTCTCTTTGGTTGAGCGACTCCTGAAACTGAGGATTGATGGAAGAAACCGAACTCCCGGAAATTTTTGCTTTGATTACCACAGAGTCTGTTGACATAAGGGTGCGTTTCACGATATTCATAAACCGTACATCCTGACGGACTGTGAGCGTATCATCCGCATATCCCACATAAGACACTACAATCTGGCTGGAGTTTCCAACATAAGGAATCGAAAATTTTCCGCTTGTATCGGACACAGTTCCGGTTTCGGTATTGAGCCAGTGTAAAGAAGCTCCCGGTAAAGGGTCATACTTCCCTGACTGATTCAGCCCGAGTACATTTCCCGTAAGATTCTGACCCAAAGCCATCAACGGGAATAACAATATAATTACAAATTGATATTTCATTTTTTAAGTATTAAGGTAAGTCCTTCGTTTTATTCACAAAAAACGCCGGAAAAACCGGAAAGATTTTTTCCGGAACATTAAAGACATTCATAAAATAATTAAAAGGATTCTTCTACCTTACCGCAATGCAGCATTTTGTCACCAAAGTACGGATTGAATACTTTTTCTTCTTCGTTCAGCCAATATCCGCCTTTGTCATTAAAAGCCATAGGGCAAAACTGATAATAGACCTTTTGTGAATTGGGTTTAAAGGCTTTGACAATCTCATACATAGATTTTGTAATACTTACAAACGCCAACCGCTGCTCTTCAATATCCTGAGATTGAGTTGCTTTGTCGAGATTTGTCTGTAATTCTGCTTTATGAAGATTCAGAAATTCAAGTGCTTCCGGTTTAAAATCCGCAATATTGGTCGTTTGAAGTGCGGAAGAAAAAGAGAGTGTATTTTCTGCAACTTTGGTGGGATTGGAAGCAACCAATGCATTTTTTACATTAAAATACTGAGCTAACCACTGATTCAGAATTTCCTTTTGAGGAGCGGAAGTCTGAGTAGAAAAATCGCGGGTTTTAGCTTTTTGGTTTTCCTGCTTTTGTTCGCCGGAATTACATGCCCAAAGAAGAGAAATCAATAAGAATGAGAAGATGATATGAAGATTTTTCATGTTTTTATTAAAATTAAATTATGGAAAAAATTAAGAAATAGAAATTACTCACAGGAGAAACTGTGAAATCTGTTATATTTCCTTTTTTTTAAATAATAAAAACACAATGCAGAAGATAAAGCGGTTCTTCCGATTTTGGGGGAGGTTTATTTTCTTTGGTCTGAATTAAAGCGGAAGATGGAAACTGAAAGGCCAAATCCGGTAAAACATTATCCTGTACCGGAAAAGAGGGTTGCTGAAGGCTCAGGAGCGGAGAGGTTGCGTGACTTTCGCCGGATTTTACGGATTTAATTTCGTCCTTGCAGCAATCGTCGGTTTCTTCTTCGCTGGAATCCTCACACATACATCCGCCCCATGGGATAAAGGCACTTACTGATGCTATATTTTCACCGCAATAATGCAAATGAATATTTACCCCGTTGCAATAAACGAGATAAACCAGCATAAATAAGAATGTAACTCCTTTTTTCACAGACACTTTATTTAGCTCATAGAACGTAATTCGTTTTCAAAAAGTTTGATTTACCCTCTTAAAATCGCTACCGGGTCTATTTTAGCGGCTTTCCGGGAAGGAATCAGTCCTGCAAGGATAGTAGTCAGTATCCCAAATCCGATTCCGATGATATAATACTGAGGATTAAAGCTTACGGGAAAGTGATCAATATCGAGGAAATCGCCACCGTTAAAGGGAGCACGGGAAACCAGATAAGAGAATGCAAATCCCATCCCCAATCCCAAAATAGCCCCTGCAAAGCCTACCATAACGGATTGAAAGAGAAAAATGGTCATTACATCTTTCCCCGCAAATCCCGTCGCTTTCAGAATTGCGATATCTTTCATTTTATTATTAATGGTCATATTCATGATATTATAGATACCAAATCCGGCCACAACGAGTAATGCCCCGCAAACGACGAGCTTCATAATCTCCCTGATTGTATTACTCTGAAGAATTACTGCGTTTGCCGTTTCCCAGTCTTCTGCTTTGCATGCGTAGTTTTTTGACATAAAAGGCGCAATGACTTTCGCTTTTGTCCGGTCTTTGAGTTTGATATGAATATCCGTAATGTATGAAGGATTCTGTTGCAGTATTTTTTGCACCATCCCGATATTGGCGTAGCTTCTGACGTTATCTATTTGTCCCATTCCCGTTTTGAATATTCCAATGACTTTCAGCGTAAAAAGCTGACCGTTCGGCGTCGTTATGACTATATTGTCATCGGTTTTTACTTCCAGTTTTTTTGCCAGACCAGCACCCATGATGATACCGTTTGATACCTGAAGGAGACGTTCCATTTTGCCGGCTTTGATTTTGCGTCCGAGTTTGAATAGTTTATCTTCTTCCATAACATTTACGCCCTGAATATTTCCGTTCAGTAATGTGGCTCCGTAGTGATACATAACGGGCGTATTTACCTGAGGGGATATTCCTTCTATTTCCGGATTCATCCTCAGAGAGCTTAATAACTGTGAGATATTTCTGAGATTCAGTTTTTCGTTTTTGGGACGCTGATGATGGAGTTTTACGAGCATTCTGGTTTTGGGAAACTCAGCCTGTACGACAGAAATATCAGAAGGAGCTACTTCATTATACAGGCGGATGTGGGGAGTAGTGCTTAACTGAGACGTTTCCAGTACTTCATTTACTCCCTCTACAATTCCCGACATGAAAATAAACATTGCAATCCCAAAAGTAACTCCAAGTACCGCAATCAGCGTTTGCATTTTTTTGGCGAGCAAATGCCGGATTGCGATAAAAAAATTGGCGTATATCATATTTTTCTTCTGAAGTAAAAAAATTACTGAGCGGGAAGTAAAATCGTTTTTTCGGTGACTCCGGATAAAACCTCTATATAGTCCAGATTTTCAATCCCTTTCGTGATTTTGATTCTTTTGTTTTTTTCTCCGTCCCTGATATTTACAGAATCCTCTCCTACCAGTAATATTTTCGGAATAACGAGGGCGTGGTCTTTTTCATTGAGGATGATATTGGCTTCAACGGAAGCGTTGGCAACCAAATCCGGGAGGGGAGAATCCGTGAATTGCGCGTCAACCCTGACAGACTGCTGCTCAGTATTCAGAGACGGATATATTTTTACAATCCGGGCATGAAATACCTTGTCCTTCATCAGTTCAAGGTTAACCACTACATCCTGACCGGTTTTGATTTTATGCAGGTCCTGCTCATCAATGAGCAATTGCAGAATCCACTGATTGGCTTTCCCGATTACCGCCACCACTTCATTTTTTTTGACTGCTTCTCCCTGTTCTTTATACAAGCTGAATACTTTTCCGGAAGAGGGGCTTTTTATCTCAAAATTCCGGTTATCCACCTTACTGGTTCTTACCTGACCTTCCGCGTTTTTCATATCAGTATATAACTGATTTTTAAGCCTTTCCGATTTTTTATACTGAGCGTCGAGTTCACTGCGTGAAAGTTTATACGCCGTTTCTGCCTTTTCAAGTTCTGCTTTTGTGGCTGCTTCTTTATCGTAAAGGGTTTTGAACCGGATATAATTCAAAGAATCATTGGCGATTTTAATTCTGGCGGCTGAAATACCCGCTTCTATTTCTGCAAAAGCAGCCGAATTATCAGAATAGTTATTCCGGGTAATCTGATACATTTCTTCCGCATTTTTAATTTTTGTCTGGCGGATTACCGTTTCCAATTCATTTTCTGCCACCTTAAATAAAACGGCGCCTCCTGCTACTTCATCCCCTTCTATTATATTTTTGGCCACAATGACACCCTCTCCGGTAGAGAAAATTTTCACTTCATCCGAAGGAATGACTTTACCAGAAGCATAAACGGCTTCCACTACCTTCATATAAGTTGGGGAATAGATTTGCTCTTCTTTGCATTTTTCGGCAGTAAGAACCAGGCCTCCCAGTAATAAAAACGGTAAAAATGGTATTTTTTTCATTAGGCTCAACTGCAATTAAGTAAATCGTGGTATATGAAATATTTAAAACCTGTAACCATAATAATTAACCTGTAATTTATAAAAAAGTGAGAAAAGCGGTTATCTTTTTTTAATAAAACCCTATCCGGATGAATATTATCCCATCAGTATTAAGTTGTTTCTCCTATAATTTTCTCTATCTTTGCAGCGCTAATTTTTTTTAATATTTAAAATTACTTGTACTATCTCAGTATTCTTCTTTTTATAATTTACGGGCTTGGGCTGTGCTCGTTGTGGCTCTATAGTTTGGGTACATTTACCCTTGCAATCCGTTTTTTTTCAGAAAGAAAATATTTTAAGAAAAAGGACGAAGAATGGCTCGTTTCGGATTATGAGTTACTTGCGGTAACGATTCAGCTTCCTTTATATAATGAAAAATATGTAGTGGACAGGCTGCTGGAGTCCATCGCGGCACAGGATTATCCGCCGCATCTGATTACGGTACAGATTCTGGATGACTCTACCGATGAGACTACTGCTATTATTCAGGCAAAACTACCTTCCCTGGCCGGAAGCGGAATCCGGTTTGAACTTATCCGGAGAGAAAAGCGACAAGGATTCAAGGCCGGAGCACTTGCAGATGCCTTTACGATGATAAAAGGGGATTATGTTGCTATTTTTGACGCTGACTTTGTCCCCCGTCCGGATTTTTTACGAAAAATGATGGGCTATCTTATTCATCACCCTTCCATTGGGCTTGTACAAACCCGGTGGGAATACCTGAATCAATCCGATTCATTACTGACACAGCTTCAGGCTTTTCATCTGGATGCTCACTTTGCCGTTGAGCAGTTTGTACGGAGTCAAAGCGGATGGTTTATGAACTTCAACGGAACTGCCGGAATCTGGAGAAAACAATGTATTGCTGACGGTGGCGGATGGCAATCGGATACCCTTACAGAAGATCTGGATTTAAGTTACCGTTCTCAGCTGTCAGGATGGAAAATGGATTATATAGACAATGTGGGTTCCCCGTCCGAATTGCCGGTACTGATGAGTGCGGTAAAGTCACAGCAATACCGCTGGATGAAAGGAGGAGCCGAGGTAGGAAGAAAACTGCTTTTGACGGTTTGGAAAGCGGATATACCTTTTTCTACAAAAATTCAGGCTACACATCATTTGCTGGGAAGTTCTGTTTTTATTCTTTCTCTCCTTACAGGAATATTTACGCTTCCTGTATTTATTACCCAAAGCTACCTTCCTCAGGGAATTTATCCGGTTTTCGATATCTCGAAATACCTTTTCAGCAATTTTTTCTTTTTCTTTTTTTTCTACTTTACAGCAAATCTGGCGAGAACAGGAAATCCGGGAAAAGCACTGCTCAGAACCCTGATTTATATCTTTCCGTTTCTTACTTTTATGATGGGGTTGTCTTTACATAATGCCATTGCGGCCTTTCAGGGGCTAACAGGCAAAAAAACGCCCTTTGTAAGAACACCAAAATTCCGGGTTTCAAACAAATGGAAAGAAAATTCGTATAGAGAACGTAAAATTCCGGTAATTACCTTTATGGAAGCAATGATTGGGATTTATTTTGCAATCAGTAGTATATATTTGATTATGCATCAGAATTATACCCTGCTTCCATTTCAGGCAATGTTGATGACCGGATATTTTGCTGTTGTATATTTAACGATAAAACATACAAATTAAAAAATGAATATCATTCGCTATACTTTCAGGGGATTCGTGTCTTTAGGTTTCATGATAAGCCTTAGTATGAATGTTGCTTCGGCTCAAAACCCCGTCAAAAACGAAAAAACGATTCAGATACCGGGGAATAACCCGGCTTCAGGTACAACTCAGCAGGAATTGTATCACTTCAGAGTCGGGAAGCTCAAATATGGAGGAGGAGGAGACTGGTATGCTAACCCTACTTCTTTACCCAATCTGATTGAGTTTATCAATGGACACTCCAATCTGAAAATTGCTCCGCAGGAAGATGTGGTGGAACCGGGAAGTGCCCAGTTGTTTCAGTATCCTTATGTATATATGACGGGGCACGGAAATGTAAAATTTACCGAATCGGAAGCCAAAAATCTAAGGATGTATATGCTATCCGGAGGATTTCTGCACATTGATGATAATTATGGTATGGATAAATATATAAGAGATGAAATTAAAAAAATTTTTCCGGATAAACCTCTGGTAGAAATTCCCTTTAATCATCCTGTATATCATCAGCAATTTGAGTTTAGTGGAGGACTGCCCAAAATCCATGAGCATGACGGAAAAGCCGCTCAGGGTTTCGGCGTTTTTGATAAAGACCGTTTATTGCTTTTTTATTCTTTCGAAACCGACCTGGGAGATGGGTGGGAAGACGCTTCTGTACACAGAGACCCTCCCGAAGTAAGGGAAAAAGCCCTGAAAATGGGAATGAATCTTGTCATTTACTCTATAAATAATTAAAATATAATCCCCCCGGATAAATTTTAAATTTCGCCTCATTCATAGCGGTGGCGTTAACTCCTGTGCTATGAATCCATGATTTGCATTTTTTATATGAAAATTTCATCCCGTTTTGAGTATAAAAAACCCGGTAACATCAATCTGCTACCGGGTTTTTATATTTGTTGTGAAACAATGCTGTTTTATCGGATTAATGTGATGGTTCCGGAGCGTTCCATACTAATCCCGGTATTCATCACGGCGATTGCTTTAAAGGTATAAACTCCTTCCGGTGCGTCTTTTCCTTCTTTGGTTTTTCCATTCCATTCCTGTCCGAGCGCATTCATGGTTGTAATTTCCTTACCCCATCTGTCATAGATAGTCATCGTAAATGTAACTATCCGGTTTCCGCCTACCCAATAGGTATCATTGACTCCGTCTCCGTTAGGAGTAAAGGCATTGGGGAAATATATTTCTCCCTCAGGAATAATATGATAGGTACGGGCAAATGTATCCGGACAATAAGGACTTCCATTATAGGCGACTAACATAACATTATATTCTCCGTGTTCCGTAAAGCGGTGACTGATGTGGTCTGTTGCGCCGGAGAAAAGTTCATTATTCATATACCATTCGAAGGAAACCCCTCCTTCCGTTTCATTTTGAAAATACACATTTGCCATACTCAGAAAAATAGAATCTGCATCTCCCGGAGTAGATACATAATAAGCGTCTGCCTTTGGAATATCATTTACGCCGAAGCTTCTGGATTCCACACAATTGGCTTCATCTGTAACATAAACTATATGATCTCCGGCATATATATTATTGACCACAGAGTCAAATCCCATTCCATTTTCCCAGCTATAAGTAAGGCCATTAGTACCCCCACTTGCAGTAACGGTAATACTTGCATTGGGAAGTCCGCAGTATGATTTTACGGATCTTACAAAATCGATTTTGATAGGAGAAGGCTGATAGAGAGATACACTCGCCGTAGCCAGACAATTATGGGCATCTGTAACCGTTACACTATAGTCTCCGGCGGGTAGTTCGATTGCGGTAGCGGTTTTTTGCGGCGGATGACTGTTCCATTCATAAATATAAGGTAAAGTTCCGCCGTTTACGGTAACGGAAGCTACTCCTTCCGGCACTTCAAAACACCTTAAATCCTGACCGGAAGCATTTGCTGTAAGCAGGGCCGGTTCAGTCACTACAAAAGCCTGAGCAGTAAAGCAACCGATTGCGTCCGAAATTGTCAGAGAGTAATTTCCGGCTGTGAGATTTTCGGCTACATCACTCGATGAGACTGAAGGATTCCAGTTGTAAACAAAAGGCGGGGTTCCACCCTGAATATTTACCGTAGCAGAGCCTGTTGCGTTTCCAAAACAATCTACATTTTCAATATCAATGGAAGTAATCGCAGGATTTGTATTTTCCCGGATTGAAAAAGCAGTACTGATTGTACATCCGTTAGCATCTGTAACCAGAATATCATAAAATCCTCCGCTCAGATTAGTTCCTGTGGAAGTAGTGGAAACGGGCGGATTCCAATTATAATTATAGGGAGTAACACCTCCGCCAACAATCGTATAACCTGTTCCGGAATTACTTCCCAGACAAATTGTATCTCCAACTGAAGAGATGGTCAAAACCGGAGGCTCGGTGATACTATAGTTTTGGGTAATGACACAATTATGAGCATCTGTAACAGTGAGTGTATAATTTCCCGCTGAAATATTATTAATAAAGCTGGTATCAGAACTATTGTTTGTCCAGTTAAAGTTGTAGGGGGTCACTCCGCCCACCACCGATGCTGAAGCAGAACCTGTACTATTTCCAAAGCATAAAATATCTACTTCATTTACAGCCGAAAAAGTCAGTGCCGGTGGCTGATTAATTACAAAATTCTGAGTGGCGGCGCATCCGTTGGAGTCAGTAACCGTTACACTGTAATTTCCGGCGGGAGTATTCGCTGCAGTATTTCCGGAAAAAGAGGGAGTAGTCCAGTTGAAGGTAAAAGGTTGTACTCCACCCTGAGTTACTACAACCGCTGAGCCTGTATTCCCTCCGTTACATAACACATCTACCGTATTTACAGCCTGAATCGCAACCGGGCTATCCATTGTAATGGTTGTACTTGCAGAAACGGTGCATCCCTGAGCATCCTGAATATAAATGGTATAGGTACCGGCAACCAAACCCGTTGCAATCTGGGTTAATTGTGCAGGATTGGTATTCCAGCTATAGGAATAAGGAGAAGTTCCGCCGGAAATCGTTGCTGTCGCTGTTCCATTGGCATTTCCGCAGGTTTCGGGGGTATTGGTTACGGAAAATGTGAGTGCCTGAGGCTGATTTACCGTAAAACTTCCGGACACTGAACAATTATTGGCATCCACTACCGTTACGGAATACATTCCTGAAGATAAATTCTGAATACTGCTTGTATATTGGGGGGGATTCGTATTCCATGTATAAGTATAGGTACCTGTGCCACCATTGGCTACAACCTGAGCGGTACCGTTGGAAACTCCGGCGCAACTCGCATCTGTACCACTCATTGCAACCGTCAGCTGAGGTGGTTCAGTAATCTGAATGGTGTCGGCTCCTGTACATCCGCCCGGATCATTTACATTAACGATGTAGGTTCCTGGTGCCAGATTGGATGCCTGAGCAGTAGTGGAAACATTGGGACTCCATGAGTAAGTAGTTACCGGTGAGCCGGTATAAGTAACCGTAGCGGTTCCGTCGGCGGCACCAAAACAGGTTACATTGGTGGAAGAAGAAGAAATTCCTCCGTTCAGAATATAAATTGTGGTTGTGTCATATACTGTTACAGGATTCTGACCGGCACATCCGTTATATACCACTTCGGCAACATAATCTGTCTGAGTAGAGGGACAAACCTGAACGGTATTATTCCCGCTACCGATTAGATTTCCGTTCTGATACCAGTTGAGGGTAAAGTTGGCGGCTCCTCCGGAGGGCGTAAACTGCCATGCGTCATTACTTGCCGCAAAAACGGTATTATTTCTCCCAGGTACCGCAAAAGCCTGAGTCCCGCCCTGATTCTGGATGCCATGAATCGCAAGCCCGCCCCCGTTCCATGAGGCACAAATGGGTTTATTGGCAATGTAGGTTTCGATTACATTGGTCGTTTCATACAGAATGGTTTGCTGGGTATTAATCAGGTTATTGCACTGAAACATCGGTACCTGATTCCAGTTTACTACTAATCTGCGGCAAGGAGCTGAGCCTAAAACCTGATATGTAACCGACCCGCCAACTCCGGGGTCAATATCATGATAAGGTCCCATGATTGCATTGGTCGGGCAGTTTGCTGTAGGAATAGGGCCTACACCCGTTAATCCCCACTGACAATACCCATTTGCAAAACTCAGGTCAAAACTAATAATCCCGTTTGAGCCTATAACGCACTGATTATAGGTATTACCAAAAAAACAAAACGGGAAAGGCAGTGCGATTGTTCCTGACCAGGTATCATCAATATTAATCAGGATTGCAGTGCCACCCGTAAAAGTATAAGGAGTGTATGGAATCTGATTGACGGTATAACTCGTTGTTTGTGCTCCTCCGAAAAAATTTGCATTCAGATTCGTACAGGAACCACACCCTAAAGTGTCATCTACCGCAACTACATAGGGACAAGCAGTTGGATTCTGCGCGATTACAGAAATTTTCCCTAAAGTGACAAAAAGCAAAAAGATTAAAATAATTTTTTTCATGACTGTTTTCGTGAAATTAAATTTTCCCCAAATATATATTATAATATCCTACTTTTGATATTTTTATTGTCTTATCTGTGAAAAATACTGTTTTAACTGTCCGTTTTTACTCTTTTTTGTTACTTACCTGTACTCTTTAGTATCTGATATTCTTTCAGAAAACACAAAAGAGGTTCTTTACAACCCAATTCATTTTCAGGAATTTTGATAATGGAAAG
>JAIBAH010000214.1 GCA_019695295.1 Bacteroidia bacterium
GGAATGCGGATGTTTTACCTGTTTTGTGTAACTTTGTGGAAATTTTAATTGCAGAGTGAACAGAAAGAATGGCGAAAAAAAATGAATTACTGGATCCGAATGCACTTACAGCGGATGATGAGCGTAAGCTCAGGCCTCAGACGCTTCAGGATTTTACGGGTCAGCCCAAATTGATAGACAATCTGGAGATTTTTGTGGCTGCGGCAAGGCTCAGAGGAGAACCTCTGGACCATGTGCTTTTTCACGGGCCTCCGGGTTTGGGAAAAACGACCCTTTCTTTTATCATCGCCAATGAAATGAATGCCAATATCAAAACCACTTCCGGGCCTGTACTCGAAAAACCGGCAGATTTGGCGGGTTTGCTTACCAATCTGGAAAAAGGAGATGTATTATTCATAGATGAAATTCACCGGCTTTCTTCTGTTGTGGAAGAATACCTCTACTCCGCAATGGAGGACTGCAAAATAGACATCATGCTGGAATCCGGCCCCAATGCCCGCAGTATAGAAATCGCCCTGAATCCCTTTACCCTGGTAGGGGCTACTACAAGAGCCGGTTTGCTTACCTCTCCCTTGCTTGCAAGGTTCGGAATCAACGCCCGTCTGGAGTACTATGACGCCGAAACCCTGAAACGAATCGTAATCCGTGCTGCCAAGGTGCTAAAAGTAGTGCTGGAAGAAGACGCCGCTTTTGAAATTGCCAGAAGAAGCCGGGGAACACCCCGGATTGTAAACCGTTTGCTGAGAAGAACGCGGGATTTTGCCCAAATTAAAGGAAACGGAGTCATCACCATGAAAATCGCAAAACTTACCCTCGACGCACTGGATGTAGACGAAGCCGGACTCGATGATATGGACAAAAGGATTCTGCTTTGTATCATAGACAAATTTAAGGGAGGTCCTGTAGGGCTTGGAAACATCGCTACCGCAGTAGGAGAAGAAGCGGAAACCATAGAGGAAGTACATGAGCCTTATCTGATTATGGAAGGCTTTATCAAGCGTACAAGCCGGGGCAGAATGGCTACAGAAAAGGCTTTCCGTCACTTTGGTAGAATACCGGATATTGGGACGAATCCGACCTTGTTTTGAGAACGTCCGGATTCATCAATACAATAAAAAAGGGAATTACTTTTTGCTATCCCTCAGAAAATCACTCAGCGCCGGATTAATTTCCCGGGAAAGTAAACGGTATATTTCCTGCCACTGCGGATGAGTTTCCAGTATTTCCAGGTGCTTTTCCAGGGTAGGGAAGTCCTTGCGTACAGCAGGGCCTGTCTGAGAATTGTGAGGCTGATAGCGGAAAGCTTTGCGGATTTGCTCTTCTATCAGGGGTTGATAAACCTGAAAATTGCTCCCCTCAGGCAGGAGTTTGGCAGCAATCTGATACAGTACATTGGAAAAATTACAGGCAAACACCGCTCCGATATGAATGCTGAGTCTTTGGGTACTGTCCGCCAAAAGCGTACGCTGACTGAGGGTTTCTGCAAGCAATCGGGCTACTTTCAGCCCGTTTTCCTGTCCTTCGTAAAAAACCGGAGTATCCCGGAAATCTACTACATTATCATAAGTGAAAATCTGAAGCGGATACAATACGCCTGAATTTTTTTTTCCTAAAACTGAGGCAGAAATGCTTCCGGAGGTATGTAAAACCGTCACAGAGTCCGGGAGTTGGCTGGCTACGCTTTCGATTTCGGCATCATTTACCGTCAGAATTACCACATCGGTATCGGTAAATAGTTCAGATATAGAATTGGCAGTATGATGAATCCCGTAGGTAAACCGGAACAATTCCGTTTTTTCCGGATTCCGGGAAATCAGCTGATATATTTCCATTCCTTTTTGCTGAAGGTTTGGAATCAGGCTCCAGGCGAGCCTTCCTGCTCCGATTAGCGTAATCCGCATTATTCTCCGGCTGTTTCTTTTTGAAGTTTTTTACTTCTTCTGTACCATAAAAAGCCTACAACAAATATGGCAAGATAAGGAATTACAAAAAGATAGGCAATTCCGTCGTTCAGGGTAAGCCCTTTTCCTGACTCCCTTTGCGCGGACTGAGCTACCATTTTACACATCGGGCACTGGGAAAAAGCAGAAACTACACTGAAAAGAAAAAAGAAAACTGAAGCGATTTTTTTCATGGAATTTATTGTTTTAGAATTTCAGGAATCATCAGTCATTTAACCAAAATTTATTCCTGTAACTATTTTAGCCTTATAAATAACAGGGAGAAATCATGAGATAAACCAAAACCCCCGTTATTGTGATATACAACCACAAAGGTAACGTTATTTTTGCAATTTTTCGGTGTTTTTCTACACTATTGCTTAATCCTCTGAAAACCGTAAAGCAGGTCAGGGGTACAATCAGCGTGGAAAGTCCGATATGGGAAAATAAAATAAAGAGATATAGTCCCTTGCTCACCGGACTTGCTTCACACCAAACGGTATGCGTGTTGGTGAGATGGTACAAAACGTATAATAATAAAAACAGGATAGACAGTACAAAAGCGGAAAGCATTGCATTTTTATGATACGTTACTTTTTTGTTTTTGATAAAGAAGAATCCTGCAATGAGCAAAAGGGAAACGATAAAATTGATTCCGGCATTTACAGAGGGTAAAAATCCGGTATCTATGCCCAAATCAAGGGGTTCTGTCATGATTCTGGGGTTAAAAATCACAGAAACCAGTAACAAAACCACCACTGTTACTCCCCATATCAACCTTTTCATGAGCTTTTCGTTTGCAAGCATAGCCTTTTATGTTTCTTTTCGGAGAAAATCAATTTCCCTCAGTAATTGTTTGAATTTTACAGAATCTTTTAAATGATAGAATCCCCGGATTCTCCCTTTTTTATCAATCAGCATGATTCTTTCATCGTGAAAAACACCTCCGTCGGCCTTTTCGTCTTTCAGGGCAGAAACATGAAATGTTTTTTGAGCGAGGTCAAATATTTGCTGATAATCCCCCGTCAATAAGTGCCACTTATCCGGCATAACGCCATTGTCAATGCTGTATGCTTTCAGTTGAGCCACAGAATCCCTTTCAGGATCCACCGAAAAGGACACTAATTTTACATCCCATAAATTTTTGGTAAAACTCTGCACCTGACGCATTTGAGCCGTCATATCTTTGCATACTCCCGGACAGGTCGTAAAAAAGAAGTCAGCCACATATACTTTATTTTTCAAATCGTTTCCCGTGATTGTCTTTCCGTCCTGATTGGTCAGGGTAAAATTCACCGGAGGCTCATTCTCAAAGTAAACCGGCACTTTTTTACGGTCACAGCCCTGAATCAGGAATGCAAGCAGCAAAAAAGTCAGGTAAAAATATTTTTCAGAATTAATTTTTTGAAACATA
>JAIBAH010000099.1 GCA_019695295.1 Bacteroidia bacterium
CCCGGAACACAGACGCTAACCCTTACGCCCAATTGTGCAGGTACGCTTCCGGATTACACCACTCTGGCTACCGTAGCTCCCGGATGTGCCGGACCAATGACAGTTACTCAGTCGCCTGTAGCAGGTACAACCGTAACCGGCTCCGGACTGATGACAATCACTCTTACGGCAACGGACGCAAGCAATATCACAGCTACCTGTAGTTTCACGGTAAATAAAGTAGACATCAATCCGCCAACGATTGTTTGTCCTGCGAATCAGACGCTGCCGCTCAGCGCAAACTGTAGCGTTACCCTTCCGGACTACACCCTTCAGGCTACAGCTTCCGATGTGTGTCCCGGTGCAGTGGTGATTACCCAATCTCCTGCAGCAGGAACGATTCTTTCGGGTCAGGGAGCGACTACCGTTACCCTTACTGCCACAGACGCGGGCAATAATACCGCCACTTGTAGCTTTACGGTAAACCGGGTGGATACAAGTCCTCCTTCTCTGAATTGCCCTGCTACTCAGTCCTTGGTACTCAGCCCGAATTGTGCAGCAGTACTTCCGGATTATACCCTGACGGTTTCCGCTACCGACGCCTGTACCGGCGCAGCAGCCGTTACCCAGAGTCCGGCTCCGGGTACTGCCTACAGCGGGATAGGTTCCATGACGGTTACCCTTACGGCAACGGATGGAAACAACAACAGTACTTCCTGTTCCTTTACAGTAAACCGGGTGGATAATATAGCGCCTTTGCTTACCTGCCCATCCAATCAGACCCTGAGTCTGGGAGCTTCCTGCTCAGCTGTATTGCCGGACTATACCGGAATGTCAGCGGCTACCGACAACTGCGGAGCGGTTACCCTCACTCAGACTCCTGCTGCGGGAACATCCGTCAGCGGTTCGGGTGCAATTACTGTAACCGTAACTGCGACTGACCTGGATAATAATATCACTACCTGTACTTTCACTGTAACCAAAACCGATAATACCGCTCCTGTTCCCAATGTGGCAACGCTTCCGGCAATCAACGGAGAGTGCAGCGTGAGTGTCAATGCACCTGCGGCTACCGACGACTGTTCGGGTACCGTCACTGCCACCACCAACGACCCGCTGATTTATACAAGTCCGGGAACTTATACCGTAAACTGGACCTACTCAGACTTATCGGGCAATGTTTCGACTCAGACTCAGACGGTAACGGTTTCTCCTGTATCGGTGAACGCATCATCGAATTCGCCGGTTTGTATCGGAGCCTCAGTAAACCTGAGCGCAAGTTCTCTCTCCAACGGTACTTATCAGTGGGTTGGCCCCAACAATTTCTCCAGCAATCAGCAAAACCCGCTGGTTTCCAATCCGGCCAACGGAAACTATATCGTATCGTTTACTTCTTCGCTCAACCCCAACTGTAATGTAACCGATACCGTAGCAGTGACCATCAGTCCGCTGCCGACACCGGTGATTACTCAGAACGGCACCCTTCTTTCCACAGGTACCTATCTGACCTATCAGTGGTTTAAAAACGGATTTGCCATCAACGGAGCCACTTTCCAGACCCACAACGCCACAAGCAACGGCTTGTACAGCGTTCAGGTAACGGACCAGAACGGATGTACCGCAACTTCATCGCTCATCAATGTAACCAACGTTTCTATTACCCCGATTATCAACGACAGACTTTCTGTTTATCCCAATCCGGTAAAAGATCAGGTAAGCATTGTACTGACCGACCTGAAACCCAATACTTTCGCAAAACTCTACAATGCCCTGGGACAAACCCTTATGACGATTCCCCTCAGTACTGAGAAATCTGATGTAGGCCTTCAAACCCTGGCAAAAGGCGTTTATACCCTCGAAGTTTGGGAAAACGGCGACAGAACCGGTATCATTCAGTTGATTAAGGAATAAAGTATAAATCTTCCGGATGATTGCTTTAGGGAATAACCGGAGGTTCTGAAACGACACAAACGCAGCAGGAATATTTTTTCCGGCTGCGTTTGGGGTTTTAGTAAGATTGTTTAAATAATCAGTTTATTTCAGCATTTTCTTCAGGAGCAGCTCTGTTTCTGATACAAACTCTATATAATGCTGACCTGTTCCCGGACCAGAAAAACCGGTATGGATTTTTTGAACTTTGCCATTTCTGTCAATATAAATTGCTGTAGGAAAAGCACTGATACCATTCAGCATTGGAAGCGTTTCGGATGCCTTGGTTTTATTGGAAATCCCTGCGATTAAAAAAGGATAATCTGCACCCAGATTTTCTTTCATTCTGGAAACAGCCTTCACTGCATCCCCAAAAACATCAGAACGCTCGTAGCAAAGTGCCACCACTTCCAATCCTTCGGAGTGGTATTTCTGATACCATTCCTGAAATAGCCGTGTTTCGTCCATACAATTCGGGCACCATGAACCCATTAACTGAACGATGACGACTTTTCCCTGAAATTTTTTATCACTCAGCGATACTTTTTTTCCTTCCAGATCCGGAAAACTAAAGGCAACTTTATCATAGCCGGGCTTCAGAAAAGTAAGAGAATCCGGGGAGCGCAACTGAAAGCCGGGATTGCCTTTTGCTGACCAGTTTTCTACCCAGTGCATACCGGAATAAAACTTCCCCTTAAGGTTGAATTTCTTCCCATCTAATTTTGCAGTAAACAAAAAAGCGTGTGCTCCGTCAAAACAGGATAATTTCAGTCCCTCCGTTTCACTGAATATTCCTTCCAGATAGCGGTAGTCCCCGGTTTCGGTAAGAAAAGTCCCGGTTACATGATTTTGGAACTGCTTAAACTCTGCGACGGCAGGGGAGGATTCCTCCGGTTTTTCTTCGCTGAAATGTACCTCCCATCTTCCTTCTACGCTGGAGCCTGAATAGGCTTCATTTATGGGCTCAAAACGAAAAGACTCTCCGTATTTTGCAAAAAAAGGGATTTTACTCTGGGTTTTTCTGGCTTTATTCCACCAATATCCCCTGAGTGTATAGGTATCCTCCAGTTTCAGGTGAAACTCCGAGTCAAAAACCGGCATTTTTACTATCACTGAATCCCCCGAGCGGGTAATGTCAGTAACCTGAATTTTTTCCTCCGCATTATAAACATACATCACTAGTTTTTTCTTCTGCTGTATGATTTCAAAATTAAAAGGCAATTCTTCAGTGCCCAGCATTAAAACGCCTCTCCATAATCCGGGAGTAATGAAAGGGTCTTTCTCCGTTTTAATACCCAAAAAAGTTAAAAAGGAAATAAAAAAATATTTTAGGCCAATTTGTCTCATACATATTTGATTTTAAGAGCGCAAAAATAGGAAAATTCCATTACATATTACAGTATGCCGTATCCGAAGATAAAATCCGGAAGTCCCTTTTACGGAACCTCCGGAGAATTTTAGTCATTGGTTATGCTTAAAAAATGAGGATTATTGTTTCATCCATTTTCCATTCCAAACTCCATTCCGGGTTTCAATACGGATAAGATACATACCATTGGAGAGCGATTCCGTATCAGGAGTAATCCCCTCTGATTGAGCCATAATTTGCCCGGTAAGACTATAAATTATCACATTCCGGATGGATTCTTTGGTTTTTACAGAAAAAGTCCTGCCCGGGTTGGGATAGAGAGTAATTGCATCAGCAACGAGGGAAGGAGGCAGACTATTAGGGTTTTGAGGATTGGCCACAAATGCAAAAGAGCGGGGAGAAATCGCAGTATTTACCGTACTGCTAACGGTATCGTTTACCACAAAACCCACTTCTCCATAGGTTGTATAATCCGTTTTTGAGTAAAAAAGTAAATGATTTTGGGTATCATATTCCAGTCCGTACGCCCCCAGTGTATAAGACGATGAATCAGTAATATCGTTTACCGGATCATATTTCAGTACTTTTCCATTGGATTTTTTCAAATAAATCCACCCATCTCCAGCGGTAAGTCCGTCTGTAAAGGGTAAATCTTTAATTCCTGTCACTGAATTGGTTGTGGGGTCAATAGAATAAAGAGTCGTATGCGTGTTAAAATTTACGTCATATTCATAACAGGCTACATATATTTTATCCATCATCTCCGTAACCTGATAAGGATTATATTTTGTCTGAATTTCTTTCACAAAAACATGACTTACAAGATCTATTACAATCACGACACTATCTCCGTAATACCCTGAAAGAAACGCTTTATCTCCGTAAACCACCGCCTCCTCCCGGGCACTTCTCACCTGAGTGGTATCAAAATTATAAATATTCTGTGAAAGGTTTCCAACAGTATGGATACTTGCATATGGAGCACTGTTACAGGTAAGCAGAATGTCCTGATTGTTATGATTAAAAACCCCTCTTACTCCTCTTCCTATCAGCGAATCCTTCCGTAGATAGGTCTGACTATCATACACATACACATCTCCCTCTCCCGTTACCGCATAAATATCATTGTTGATTACTGTAACCTGATTTCCAAAAGCAGCAATTTTATCCATCTCAGTGTAAATCCCTGTCTGAAAATCAATAAACCCAACCGAGCCTTCACTGCCCATGCTCCCTTCATTCAGTACATATAATTTACCATCAGGAGCATTTTGTGCCAAAGATACACTACAGAAAAATACCAATAAATAAGAAATTAAATTTGTCTTCATTGCGTTTTTTGTTTTTGTTTAAGATTGGGGTTAATTATTATTTAAAACGATAAACAAAATAATATAATTTTGTAATTTACGACAAAGGTAATATATTAAATCTTAAAAATAAAACTTTTTTTGATTTCAGGATTAAATAGTCAATTTCTCCGGAGTGAGAATTGGAAAGCTATCCCTTTTGGGGCCGAAAGGTTTTATTCAATTATCAGAAATTCCTTTTGTGACCTGATGGTTATCGTATTGTCTTAAATTTCAAATTATAAAACGAGATAAGATATTGTTCATTTATATTATCAGTAAATTGAAAAAAAATTAACAAAAAGTTTTTATGATAATATATTTTTACTTTACTTTCGCAAAATTATTTTTTAATGGGGATATAAATTAAATATTTGAAGTATGACAAAAAAAGTACATTTACTGGCATTGTTTCTGATGGGGCTTTTCGCAATATCATCAGCACAGATTTCTTCCGAGAAAAACGGGATTACGTACAAAGGATTTCTTGCGGATTACCTTACAGGCAAGGATTACATGGTTAAAGACAACTTTAAATGGCTGGATTTAGAGAGAAACTTTACCCTGGGCGCAGAAATCGGTTATTTCCGCTATCTGAACAACTCTTTTAATGTCGGGTTTCCTTTCAGAATCGGAACTGCATGGTTAAACGAAAAAGGCTATAACCGCAAAGCATTTACCGCCCTGGATGCTAATTTAATTTATAAATTGAATAATGGTTACCTGTTAAAGGAAGAAGCCTGTATTGCTCCCTATCTTTTTGCGGGTGCAGGGGCTACAAGATACTGGAGAGCCGATCAGAAATGGGATTTTCAGACACCGCTCGGAGGGGGGGTGAACTTCCGTCTTGGAGAAAATACATGGTTTCAGCTTCAAACCCAAAAACGGTTTTCTCAGGCACTTAAGCGGGATAACTGGCTTTATGAAGCCGGATTTTTGTTTACCTTCGGGGGCTTGAATGATCAGGATGGAGATAAAGTTGCGGATGAAAAGGACGCTTGCCCTACCGTGTTTGGCTTAAAAACTTTACAGGGCTGCCCTGATAAAGACGGTGACAATATCGCAGACAATGTGGACAATTGCCCGGATTTGGCGGGTCTTGCAGAATTTATGGGTTGTCCTGACAAGGATAGTGACGGTGTAGCTGATAAGGATGACAACTGCCCTGATGAGGCGGGACTTCCTGCGTTAAGCGGCTGCCCTGACAAGGATAGTGATGGAGTAACTGACAAGGAGGATAATTGCCCGGATGTAGCAGGTCCTACTACTTTAAAGGGTTGTCCGGATGCTGACAGCGACGGGGTGTCAGACAAGGATGACAAATGCCCGAAAGAGGCAGGTTTTGAAAGACTTGCGGGTTGCCCTGATACTGACCTTGACGGTATTGCGGATGGCGATGATAAATGCCCTGGCGTTAAAGGGGTAGCTGCTTTCGGAGGCTGTCCGGATACTGACGGGGATGGAGTAGAAGACGCAGTGGACAAATGCCCCAGAGACAAAGGGCTTGCGGCCTTCAACGGATGTCCGGATACTGACGGAGATGGTATAGCTGACGCAGAAGATAAATGTCCTTCCGAAAAAGGTACGCCTGCCAAAAATGGCTGCCCGGAAGATGATATTGACGCTGATGGCGTAAAAGACAAGGAAGACGCGTGTCCGAATGTTGCCGGACTGGTAGGCCTGAAAGGATGTCCTGATGGAGACAAAGACGGAGTTGCCGATAAAGATGATGCATGCCCCGCACAAGCCGGGACTGCTGCCAACAAAGGTTGCCCTGAAATTAAGCAGGAAGACAAAAAAGTACTCATCGAAGCCATGAGCGTAGAATTTGAGTCCGGAAGCGCGAAAATCAAAGCTACCTCTTTTGCTATCTTAGATAAAGTTGTGGAGGTATTGAATAAATATCCGGAATACAATATGAGTATTCAGGGACATACTGACAATCAGGGAAATAAAACCCAAAACCAAACCCTTTCTGAGTCTCGTGCCAAAGCTTGTTTTGATTATCTGGTAAGTAAAGGAATTACCCCCACAAGGGTTACACACGCAGGTTATGGCGATACTCAGCCAATCGGTGATAATAAAACCCCTGAAGGCAGAAAACAAAACCGCAGGGTAGAATTTTTCCCTTATGTGCGATAAATCTATTTCTTTCGGATGATAAAGGAGACTGCCCTAAAAAGGCAGTCTCTTTTTTATGGTGCTTATACGTCTCAAGTCTCCAATGGATAATTGAACTTACCCCCTTTTTGTCATAACTTCGCCTTGATGTCATGACTTTTTCTTTGGAAAAATGAAAAAAGAGTTGATTTTTCCTTATCTTTGCAATTAAATTGGATGAAAATGGAAAATCAGAAATATCCTATTGGGTTACAGTCTTTTGCCAAAATCAGGGAAGGGGATTATCTTTATATAGATAAAACCCAGGGGATTTATGAACTTATTACTGAAAAAGGATACGTATTTCTTTCTCGTCCCCGAAGGTTCGGAAAGTCGCTGTTAATCAGTACGATAAAAGCCATTTTTGAGGGAAGAAAGGAGTTATTTGGAGGGCTTTACATTGCGGATAAAACGGATTTTATACCTCATCCGGTAATTCATCTGTCGTTTGACGCATTGAATTATAAAGAAAAAGGCCTGGCAGATGTCGTCATAAACGAGTTGTCAGACATTGCTTCCACGCATCAACTGACTTTAGAACCGGATAAATTAAAAGATTATTTCAGAAATTTGATTCGAGAACTCCACGAAAAAACCGGACAAAAAGTGGTTATTCTAATAGATGAATACGACCATCCGATTTTACATTATTTAGAAAAAGGAGAGTACGACAAAGCCGATGAAATCAGGGAAACTATTCGGGAGTTCTATTCTGTAATTAAGAGCCTGGATAATCATATCCGCTTCTTTTTTGTAACGGGAATCTCCCGTTTTGCGAAGGTATCCTTGTTTTCTGTACTGAATAATGTGGTGGATATTACCTTTGACCTTCAATATTCTACGATTTGTGGCTATACACAAACGGAATTAGAATGGTATTTTGTGGAAAAAATCACGGAAATCGGAATAGAGCATGATTTGAATTATGAGGAGTGTGTGGAAAGAATTAAGGTTTGGTACAATGGATATTCCTGGGACGGCAGAAAAAGGGTATATGCTCCGTTTTCTACTTTGTTGTTTATGGCTCAAAAGGAGTTTAAAAATCATTGGTTTGCTACAGGTACGCCAACGCTTTTGATTAAATTGCTTTCAGCGAATGTTCAATATAATTTAGAAAATATCTGGGTAACTGAGGATGTATTCGATGTTTTTGACATCAGAAACTTAGATCCCGTATCCCTTATGTTTCAGACGGGATATCTTACGGTAAAAGCAAGGCGGGAAGAACGCTATCAGTTAGATTATCCCAATCGGGAGGTAAGAGATTCTTTTTTGCGGTTTTTGGGAGGAGAATATGCGCACCAACGACCGTATCAAATCAATAACTGGGTTCGTGATTTTATGGAGGTACTGCAAAACAAAGAGATAGAAAAAATCAGAGAACTAACCGACGATTTATTTTCCGGGATTCCCTACGAATTGTTTCGGGGAAATCAGGAGAATTTTTACCATGCGATAATTTTCATCGCCCTGAAACTGGTTGGGATTCATATTCAAAGCGAAGTATCGCACAGCAAAGGCAGGATAGACGCAGTGATTCAGACCAAAGACAGCGTTTTTATCTTTGAATACAAGGTCAATGCCAATGCCGAAACTGCACTCGAACAGGTAAAATCCAGAAATTATCACCAACCTTTCCTTCATTCCGGCAAAAAGATTTACCTCTTCGGCATTAATTTCTCCAACGAAAACCGTGGAATTCAGGATTGGGTGTGGGAGGAGATAACCGGGTGAAGGGATTCTCAGGAAGGCTGATATATATTTTTCTTGTTTTTTGAAGAAAAATAAAAAAATAAATTTGGAAAAACAAAAAATCGTTGTTATGTTTGTAGTGGTTTTAGTACTAATCGGACCTTTTTATAGAAATATGGCAACACAATATCTACCCTTTTTAGACAACCCAGCGATGGCAATCTATTCAGAAAATGCCCTCTATGACCAGAGTACGAAAATTGAGAATGAGACTCATTCGGCTACGGGAGAAAGACTTTCCTCCCTTCAGATACCCGAAGAAACGGAGTCAGCCAGATTACCCATTGAAAATTACGCACAGGGAATCTATTTCTGCAAAATCATTCCGGTAAACGGGTTAACCTAAAGTATTCGATTTGTCATTATTCACCGATAAAAACCGGTTTCTGACGCTAGCCCAAAGGGTTGCCGTCAGAAATTTTTTATATTTTTTCATTATGAGAGCTTTCATATTAATCCTCTTTCTATTTCCCGCTTTCCTTCCTGCACAACGGTACAACGATTGGTGGATTATTTATCCTAATAGTCTGACCTATAACAGTGGACTTCACTTTTCCAACTACAGTTCTTACCCAGATACTATAGGCACCGTTTCATTATTTGCCAACTGGAATGGAGGGCTTGGAAAAACCTCAATCTCAGATTTTTCGGGGAATTTGTTGTTTTATACCGATGGTACACATATTTTTAACCGGAATCATCAGGTAATGTCTAATGGAAATTTTGTCTCTTATAACGCTACGGTATCTGTGATGGGGGCAGTCATTGTGCCTTATCCCTGTCATCCTAATCAGTATTTTGTATTTACTGCCGGAGCTTATGGCAATAATTGCGGGAATTTTCTCTTTCCAGAGCCGGACACCCTACAGTACAGTATCGTGGATATGAGCTTAGACAACGGGTTGGGAGGAGTAATCAACACTCAGAAAAGAATTCCGCTTTATATAGGCGTAACCGATGCCATTAACGCCGTACGCAATGCTTCAGGGGACGGGTATTGGGTGGTTACCCATAATTATCAGGGTGCAGATTTTTTAGCGTATGAGCTTACCTGTACCGGACTAAACCCTATACCGGTCGTTTCCCCCTCTAATATTTTGCTTACCATAGACACCACCTTTTATTCCAATGGCTCTATGACTTTTGATTGTGGCAATCGGGGAGTAGAGTTAAAATTTAATCATCAGGGAAACCAACTGGCAATGACGCATGTTTTACAGACCGGTAATAATTGGGGACCCCGTATTGTTTCCATTGCCGGATTTGATAATAGTACGGGTGTGGTAAGTGCCCCTCAGCATCTTGGCATAGGTAATGCATATTTTGGAATTGAGTATTCCCCGAGCGGGCGGTATTTATACGCCTTGGAGCCGGTTAATCTCACAGGTAATATTATTAATATTGTTCAATTTGACCTTAGTGCAGGGAATATTACTGCTATCAATAACTCTAAAACGGTAATCTCCCCCCCTCCCCCTATCCCTATCCCACCGATTACTGCAGCTTGGGGGTATGCTGATTTACAAATGGGGCCGGACAGCCGGATATATGCTTTTCATTTTTATGACGTTATTGCAAGTACAGGAGGACATCGTATGTTGTCCTGTATAAACTATCCGGACAATACCGGTACAGGCTGCGGGCTTGTGGATTCAATTTATGATAATAACCATGGGATGTTTCCTCACTTTGCTACGGGGATTATGGCCAATGTATTATCAGACATTCAGGTATGTGAGGGGGAAAACACTATCCTGCATGGGTATATTATGCCCGAAGGGACAGGTTATTCGTGGGTGGGCAGTAACGGGTATATAAGTAGTAGTATGTGGGATACCCTGCATACCGTAAGTGCAGTGGATACGGGTTATTATTATTTTAGCGTGATGGATAGCCTGGGTGGGGTGGTTTGGAGAGATACATTGCATTTGTCATTATCCCCTGTCTATTCCGATACAGTAACCACAATTGTCTGTCCGGGTTCGACGTATGTCCTTCCGGATAATAGCACAGTCAATAATTCGGGTATTTACACAAGTGTATTGGGTAGCATTTCCGGTTGCGACAGCACAATCATCACAATATTAAGCCATTATCCTGTCTATTCCGATACCGTGGAGGTTGGAATTTGTAACGGCGAAAGTTATCTGCTTCCGGATGGAAATTCCGTTATCCAGCCGGGGATTTATCCTGTAACCTTAAGCTCAGTAAACGGCTGCGACAGTGTGATTGTAACGAATCTAAGCGTTTATCCTGTATATGCTCAAAATGTCAGTGCCGGAATCTGTAATGGAGAAAATTATCTCCTTCCCGATGGGTCTTCGGTTACTCAGTCGGGGATTTATCCGGTAACGTTGACTTCCGTAAACGGCTGCGACAGTATGATTTCTACAAATCTAAGCGTTTATCCGGTGTATGCTCAAAATGTCAATACCGGAATCTGTAACGGGGAAAATTATCTCCTTCCGAACGGGGTTTCGGTTTCTCAGGCGGGGATTTATCCGGTAACTTTGACTTCCGTAAACGGTTGCGACAGTGTGATTTCTACGAATCTGACAGTTTATCCGGTGTACGCAGATACGGTTCAAGCGGCGATTTGCAATTATGGGATTTATCTTCTTCCGGATGGGGCTTCAGTAACTCAGTCGGGCACTTATCCCGTGACGCTCAGTACCATAAACGGCTGCGATAGCGTAATTACCACCGTTTTAACGGTACATCCCCTCTATGCTGATACGATAACCGCAACGATTTGTCAGGGAGAAAGCTACCTTCTTCCCAACGGAATAGCGGTAACCCAGTCTGGAAATTATGGTGTAAAATTTCAGTCGGTCAATCAATGCGACAGCCTGATTACTACGGCTTTAACCGTTCTCCACGCATATTCCTACTCCATCCTTACCCATATTTGCAGGGGTGAAAGCTACCTCCTTCCGAACGGACAATCCGTAGGAGAAACAGGCATTTATCCGGTAACTTTTACTTCTCAAAACGGCTGCGACAGCGTGATTACCACTCATTTAACCGTTTTTTCTCCTCCTGCAATAGAATTAGGACAAGACAAAGGCATTTGCGAAGGGGAAACGCTTACCCTTACTGCTCCTGCAAACATGGTTTTGTATGAATGGAATGGAAACCCGGCTTTGAATACCCCTAATTTGAATGTAACAGAAACGGGTATATACTGGGTGAAAATTCAGGATATAAACGGCTGTACTGCCACAGATTCATTCCGGATTATGGAGGTATATCCCACGCCATCGGGATTTTTACCCTCAGATACAGCAATCTGCCCGGGAAACGAACTCCTGCTCCGCACTCAGGGAGGATTTGAAAGTTATCTTTGGAGTACCGGACAAACTACTCCTGAAATCCGGATTTTAACCGGAGGTCTTTTTACCCTTGAGGTATTAAACGCTGGCGATTGTTCAGGCTCAGACACGATTTTCGTACGGGAAGAATGCCCGGGTTTATACCTCCCCAATGTATTCACCCCCAACGGTGACGGCGAAAATGAGTTCTTCTTCGCCTCCGGAACGGGTGTCACTCAATTTTCCCTTATCCTATTCGACCGCTGGGGCAAAGAAATCACCCGTTTCTCCTCCCTCACCGATTCATGGGACGGCACAATCCGAAACAGACCCGCCCCTGAAGGTACATATTCCTATACCTTGAAGGCGGTCTTTATAGACGGCAAAGTCATGGAAAGAGGAGGGACAGTGATTTTGATGCGGTAAGTCAGTGAGGGTTACCATAATTTTGATTTGACCCATTAGGGCTTTTCTCAATCGTTGGCATTTTCCTCCTACAAACTGAGAGAATATCCGTATTTTTCAATTAGCCTTGATGCGAAAATATTTACTCCGCATACATCAGATACTTTTTTCTCATATTCCGGAATGCTTCCGTTTCTTTTTGCCAGGACTCATAAATCACTTCGGGACTTTCTCCTTTGGTAATCTGCTGCTGAAGCGTAGTATTTCCCGCCCATTTTTCCAGCCCTGAGGTAAAGAAAGATTTGCCGGTAGCTGCTTTCGTATGCGCCTGATAATACCCCTCAAGAAGCATAAGCCCGGCAAGAAAAAGCGATTTCCCGTCGGTTCGGTTAGTAAATCGGATTCCCTGACATTTCTCATTCATAAACGGAGGGGTTTTGGCTTTGCCGGGGATAGAAACCGGAGTGAAATCATAGTTTTCCCAACGCAACTGATAAGCCTCCGTTTTCCCTTTCAAATTGGGGAACTCTTTGAACCAAGGGGCACCGGTTATCGTAAACGCTATTTCTGTCCCTCTGCCCACACTCACAGGCGTAGCCTCGTACCAGCATAAAACGGGATATAAATAAGCAGCGTATTCTGTACCCAGATTCGGAGAGGGGGGAATCCATTGCAAGCCCGTTTGCTCCCATTTCATGCTATGCCTGTAACCAGAGCAGGGAATCACCGAGAGTGTACATTTTTTTCCTCCTTTCAGCCAGCCTTCTTCATTGACCATTTTGGCATATTCGCCTATCGTCATTCCATGTACAACCGGAATTTTATGCATTCCGATAAAAGAAGTATAAGCAGCCTGCATCATGGGACCGTCCACATACCACCCGTTGGGATTCGGGCGGTCAAGGACAATTACTTCCTTATTGTTTTCAGCACAGGCTTCCATAATATAGGCCAGAGTCGAAATATAAGTATAATGCCTCGTCCCTACATCCTGAATGTCAAATACTACCACATCAATATCCTTGAGTTGTTCCGCCGTAGGTTTTTTATTATTCCCATACAAAGAAACCAGCATAAGCCCCGTTTGCGGATCCTTACTGCTCGCTACTTTTTCCCCTGCGTCAGCTGTACCCCGGAAACCATGCTCAGGAGAAAATACCTTCACAAGATTTACACCCGTACTCATCAGTTCATCTACCAGATGTTTGCCGTTGGTAAGTAAGGCCGTGTGATTCGTCGCAACGGCTACCCTTTTTCCGGAAAGCAGAGAGAGTTTTTCGCTTACCAGAAAATCTGCCCCGGGATTGATTGTTTTTTTGAGAAACTTTTTGGGTGTAAGCACCTTTTGAACTCCTTTTTGCTTATCCGGAACGGAACCTGCCGGCAGAACGGGCTTTTCTCCACCGGGAGCCGGCAAAACGTTCTGAGTATTCTCCGCTACACCTTCTGAAGCCGGCGAAGTGCTGTCATTCAGTTTACGGGTATTCTCAGTTACACTTACAGCCGGAATACTATCGGGAGCATTGTCTTTTTTTTCGGTTCCTTCTCCTCCACAGGAAAACAAAGCCAAAGCCATTACAAAAAGGAATCTGTGAAAAGCAAAAATCATATGTTAAGTTTTAATAAATATATGTCAGTGATAAAAATCAATCCTGCTGCAAATATCGTATTTTTTTCAGAGAATCTACAGCAGAATTATATTTGCAGCACAAACCGTGTAATCAAATCAAAAAAAAATACATGGCAAAAATATTAAATTAGTATATTTGCAGCGTTTCTGAAAAAAGGAAATCAAAATTATATTTTCATTTAAATTACATGAAGCAGTTTTTATTCTATCTTTTATTTTCGGTAATCATCACCGTAGCCTACACCCAAAACGGACAAATCAGAGGAAAAGTCCTGAATGACAAGGGAGACCCTATGGTAGGAGCCACTGTAGTGATTATGGAGCCGGAGATTATCGGAGCCTATACAGACGAAGAAGGAATCTTTGACTTATCCAAAATTGCTGTCGGAACGTATGAGGTGATGGCCACTTTTTTTGGATATGATACTGCTTATCAGAAAGTAGAAGTAGCACCGGGAAAAATTTATACCCTGAGATTTGTACTGCATGAATCCAATGTATATTCCGATGAGGTAGAGATTACGGATAAAAAAGTGGGAAAAATCGAAAAAACGGAAATTAAAACCGCCGTTACCGAGATTACCCCCGAGCAAATCAAGCTCATTCCTTCCATTGGTGCGCCTGACCTGGCACAATACATTCAGGTATTGCCGGGAGTCGTATTTACAGGTGATCAGGGCGGGCAATTATATATCAGAGGAGGGACTCCGATTCAGAATCTTGTGTTTTTAGATGGGATGATTGTGTATAGTCCTTTTCACTCCCTGGGTCTTTTTTCGGTATTTGATGTGGACTATATCCGGAGTACCGATGTTTATACAGCGGCATTTCCCGGAAAATACGGTGGAAGACTTTCTTCTGTAATGGATATTAAAACCCGTAACGGGAATCTGAAGGGATTTCATGCCAAGGCCAATATCAATCCGTTCAATGCGGGAGCAATTGTAGAAGGACCACTTGCCAAAGGAAAAAGAGAAGGTGCAGGACTGAGTTATCTCGTTTCTGCTAAGAACAACTATATCAACATGACAAGCCCGATTCTCTACCCTTATATCAAAAACAATGCGGATACCGCCACCAAAGGACTTCCCTATAACTTTCTGGATATGTATGGTAAATTATCGGCTTCTGACGGAGTGAATTATGCCAATGTATTCGGATTCTCCCACAACGACAACGTAAACTATCAGTTTCCGGCAAGTGTAAGATGGAATTCTTTCGGAGGAGGAGCCAATTTCCAGTTATTACCCCAGGGAGCCGCTGCGATTATCTCCGGAAATTTCGGTTTCTCAAGCTATCGCACCGGATTAAATACCGCTTCCGAAACTTTCCCCAGAAACAGCGGAATCAACGGATTCAACGGCGGGCTGAATATGACCTATATTCTGAATACCATCAACCGCCTGGACGTTGGGTTGACCTTGCTGGGATTCAATACGGACTATACTTTTACCAACTCTTACGGATTCATCACCTCTCAGCGAAACAGCAATACCGAAGCGGCGATTTTTGCAAGCTATAAACACGTATTTCTCTCCAAAAACTCAGCATATTCCACAAGAATAGATTCATCATTTGAACGACTGGTAATTGAACCCAGTATTCGTTTACATTATTTTAATGATCAGGCCTATTTTTCTCCGGAACCCCGTCTGAGAGGAAAGTTAAACTTCAATCGTCTGAGTTTCAGCTTTGGTACGGGACTGTATGCGCAGAATCTGCTTTCTGCTCAGTCTGACAGGGACGTTGTGAACATCTTTCAGGGATTTCTCTCCGCTCCGGAAAGGGGAACGCTTTTTGGGGGTACAAAAGAAAACAGCCTTCAACACGGATTTCATTTTCTGGGAGGGGTAGAAGTGGAAGCGGTCAAAAATGTGAAAACGACTGTTGAGGGATGGTACAAAGGCTTTACACAACTTTCCAATATAAACCGGGACAAAGTATTTCCGGAAGATCCCAACTTTATCGCAGAAACCGGAAAGGCCTATGGTGCCGACTTTATCCTTCAGTATCAGACTCCCACAACCTATATCTACGCTACCTACGGATGGGCAAAGGTTACCCGTACTGATTCCAAAAGAACATACGCTCCTGTTTTTGACAGGAGACACAATGCAAATCTGGTTCTGGCCTATAAGTTAGGACACTTTGAAATGGTCAACGACAATGGCAGAATTATGAAAAGCCGGTTCACAGAAAGCAAATGGGAAGCAAGCGCGAGATTTGCACTCGGTTCCGGATTTCCTTTTACTCAGACTCAGGGTTTCATCGAAAAAATCGACTTTCTGGATAATGGCGCCCAAAGCAACTATCAGACCCAAAACGGTCAGCTTGGGTTAATTCTTGCCTCTGATATCAATGCCGGAAGACTTCCCTATTATCACCGTGTGGATTTTTCTGTTAAAAAAAGATGGGTATTCGGCAATAAAATGCTCCTCGAAGCCAGCGCAAACATCATCAACGCCTATAACCGTCAGAATATATTCTACTTCGACAGAATCCGTTACATTCCGGTTTATCAGCTTCCGATTATACCTTCACTGGGGATTTCTTTCACGTATTAAGGGATTGAATAAACCTGCAAGGAGGGGCAGATGATTTAAAGGCTGGGAAGTTCAGTCTTTGGCTTAATGTATGGCAAAGACTAAAATGAGACTCAAATGACGTAGATTTCCCGCAAAGGCGCTAAACTTGGTTGGGTAGAACCTCTTCTCTCTTTGCGGTCTCTGCGGCTTTGGGTGCAATAAAACAAGTTCTCTTTGGGTGCATTTCTGTAAATAAAAGGAGAGTGAAAAGGACAGGTTAAACCCATTTTAGTATAATTTGAAAGGACTGAGTGAAAGGGTGATTTATTGAACTGGATAATGCGGGTCTGTTAGACAATATTATTCAATGTCTATAGTATTCAGTTTATACACAGAGGATATAATCCCGCATCATTCCTTATTTACTTCCCCTCGTTTCTTTAAGTTTAGCGAAGCGTAACCTAAAAGATTTAATGAAACGGAAAGTTTGTAACTTCCAGATTTTTTTCCACTTATCCTTTTCAGTCGCAGACTCATATCTTTACCCAGGAAAAGAAATAAATCAGTTCTCTTTTTTTTATATTTGGATGTGAAGATAGTACCTGAAAAGTACGGAGGGGCAAAGGGTTTTATGCTAAAGATTGACCCTGAAAACTGGGAAGAACTCAAGTACAAACTCAAAGAAATCACCCGAAAAACAGCAGGAATGAGCATTCAGGAACGGATTGACAAAATCCTTCCTCTCATGCGGGGATTTGTAAACTACTACCGAAAGG
>JAIBAH010000215.1 GCA_019695295.1 Bacteroidia bacterium
AATCTCAGTGCAGGCATCCGTTATCACGAGGATGAGGCCGACCGTTATGCCACACAATCTACTTTTTCCATGACGAACGGGGTGATGATTCTGACTGCTGCCGGTGTGGACGGAAATAAAGAAAATCAAATCAGAAGTGCAAAAAGTACTGCGGCCTATCTTCAGTATGAACTGGCTTTCAAAGGGCTTACCGTTATTCCCGGGATAAGATATGAAAACGTAAAATTAAATCTGAAAAATTATGGTACCAATGATTACGCCCGCTTAGGGAGTGACTTAAAAACTGCGGACAATCAACTGTCTGTTATCCTGCCCGGTGTAGGGATTAACTATACGATTACTTCCGGAATGAATGTTTTTGGAGGGGTACATAAAGGGTTTTCTCCTCCGGGAATGCCTTCTGTAACCTCGGACGAACAGGCAAAACCTGAGACAGCAGTCAATTATGAACTGGGTTACCGGTATCATCACCGGGGATTGAGAACACAAATCGCCGGTTTTTTAAATAGTTATTCCAATATTTTAGGCTCTGACAATATTTCCGGAGGCGGCGCAGGTACCGGAAATATGTTTAACGCGGGTCATGCCAAAGTGCAGGGCATTGAGTTAAGTGCGGAATATAATCTCCTGGCTGAAATCAATCAGTCATGGGAGTTCCGGTTACCGGTGACGGTGGCCTATACCTATACCAACGCCCGGTTTATGGAAACTTTTACCAATGCCGGCGGAGACTGGGGAAGTGGCACAATCAATGAGGGAGATTTTATTCCTTTTATCACTCCTCATTTGCTCACAGCAAGTGCCGGTTTTGAAACCAGTAAACTGAATATAATGGCAATCAGCCGGTTTACCGGAAATACCTTTATCAAACCCGGGCAAGGCGAAGCAGTCATTCCCTCAGCAAACGTAACGTATAATGAGGTAAACAGTACAGGAAAGTATTGGGTGTTTGATATAAGCGCCAATTATACTTTCTATAAAAATATCACCGCATTTACCATGATTAACAATCTGTTCAATGCAAAATATATCGTAGCCAATCTCCCTCAGGGATACAGACCCGGTATGCCTTTGGGCGTCAATTTAGGACTGAAAGCTGATTTTTAAGGAGAATAGCCATAAAAAGCCCGGAGTAAGACAAGCCCGTATTTTTACAGTATGGGTTTGTCTTTTTTCCGTACCGGATATCTTTCGTTGTATTTCAATATTTTTTGTAATGTACTTCTGATTTTCTTAAATTCGTGTTATTGCTTTTCCCCATAATTCATTAACAGGGTAAAAATATTGTCTAATTCTGCATCTTCCTCGTTACAGAACACGATTGCCCCGATATTGGTATTCGTGTAATAAAACATATAGGCGGTTACGCCTTTTTCTCCTCCGCTATGTCCTAAAAACCTTTCGCCGTTGATGGTTTCATAATAAAATGACAAACACTGGTCCGGACTTCCAAACTGGAGTGTTTTCATCATTGTCATGCTTGCGGGGGATAATATCTGAACGCCCTCCAACTTTCCATTCAGAATAACTGCTCTTAAAAATCTGGATAAATCCAGCACGTTGGTTCTAAGTCCGCCATTGGGATAATCCGGAAAAGTATAATGCGGGTTTGAACCGGGCATATCCGGGGAATAGGGAATGGCTAATTCTTCTATGGGCGTATTTGCCAGCCTCCATTCTGTTTTTGTCATGCCCAACGGCGTGAAAATATTATTTTTACAATAAACATCAAATGGCGTTAGTGTAATTCTTTCAACCAGATATCCTACAAGCGCAGAACCTAAATTACTGTAATCCTCATTGGAGCCGGGCTGATTATTTTTAAAATTATTTGCTGAGTAAAACTCCCCTGAACTTAAAAATACATTCTCAAAAAATTCAGCTAAAGTCATTGGACAATCTGTTCCGTAGCAATCTAAAGTCAAAGTTTCCTGAAACTTATCCGAAATACTGGAAGTATGACTAAGCAGCATTCTGTAAGTAATTTTAGTGTCCGGGAAATTGGGATTTCGTACCGAAAAGGGTAAATGCGGGTTAATATCATCATCCAGCGAAATTAAATTTTGTTCCACCAGTTGCATCAGGGCAACTGCGGTAATTGTTTTGGAAACAGAAGCCGTTAAATAACGGGTATTGTCTGTGGCCAGCTTATTACTGGTTTTATCCGCCAGCCCCAAAGCACCGGAATGCAAAATTTTATCATTTTTTACGACACAAAAGGAAATGGAAGGAAAGTCTCTGCCTGAAAATTCTTTCTCGAGTTTTTCCTCCAGTTCTTCCTTTGAATTTACCGTTAAATCATCATTGTTTTTGCAGGACGACAAACCCAGGAAAATTAAACTTACTATCAGAATAGAAATTTTGTATTTTATCATATTTTAGTTTACTTCTTTTTGAATAGATTACAGGGTCTTACATTTCCATTTAACGAATAGTGTTTACAAATGTTTCTGAGAAAGGTTTGCCTTCGGCAATTGGATTACGGATTCCTGATTCAAAACACACCAGAAGTAAATCTCTTTGGAGAATTAAACAATTCGATTTTTTTTAATCATAGTCGGGCTTGTATCCTTTATTTAGCGCTTATCTTATAGACAGTTCCTCTGTTATTGCCAAGTTTCTCAATTTCAAATTCATTTACTAAATATTGTAAATTATTTCCAAATCATTTATCTATATTTTATCCTTATTTTATCTGTTTCTTTTAAAACCCTTACCCTTTAATCAGGAAACGAGGTGTTTTTTCATTTCATGGAACGGCCAAAATTGAGGACATTTTCCTGCTGCGCCAGAATGCAAGGGACAGATTAGCGAAAATTGAACGGCAATAAAGTCTGTTAAAAAGGCCTGACTGAGTCAGAACACCCCTGCAAAAATAAATCTCTTTGAAGAACTAAACAATTCATTTTTTTTAAAATCATGAGGAACCATTCAAAAAAACAAAGGTACCCATCCGGAGCCACGTCCCCTCCAAATTCGCCCGAAACTGTATTCTTTCCCCATAATATTCAGTTCAACCATTCCATCGTTCAGCAAAGTCCTGACCTCCCCTATCAGGACAAAGTCAGGACTTTAATGTTGGGAGAGTTTATTTTAATTCTTCAAGCTCCTGTTTAGAAAGTCCTGTAAGTTCTTGAATAGTTTGATTATCAAATCCTTTTTCCTTCATTGACTTTGCTATTTCTAACTGGCTTTCTTTCCTGCCTTTATTGATGCTTTCCCTTATCATCTCCTCAGCATCTGCCATTTTTGTATGTTGCTCACTCGCAATATCCCGCAACCTTTTTAAGTATTTTTGGTATGCCTTACGTTCTGTTTCCGACATTTTCATTTCGTCCAAC
>JAIBAH010000216.1 GCA_019695295.1 Bacteroidia bacterium
AACTCCTATCATCATATCTCCAATATATCCAACCCCCCGGGTATTCCGAAACTTTACACTGTAGTCGGTTATATTTGTGAAACGGATACCTTTGGCTGGAACAGGAAAATCCCGATGATCAGGGCAAACGATGTCCTGGCTTTTCATAATGCCGGTGCTTATTGTTTCAGCATGGCCTCCAATTACAATTCCCGAATGCGCCCCGCTGAAGTACTGATTCACGAAGGAAAACATTACTTAATCCGCAGGCGGGAAACGTTCGAAGACCTGCTGAGAAATCAGGAAGTGGCAGCGTTTGTGTAACCTGAAAATGTAATATTTCTTTTTTCAGGAAGCCTTTCAATAAGGGGTTTCCTGAAAAAAGTTAATAGCTTATTTGAATGGGAGCAGATATTTTTTCCATACAATACACGTACACTCAGTACTTTCTGACTGCCGGATTTTATCCTTTGTTTGATTCAGCCGGGTTATTTCCGGATTAATAGTTTTTGTCTTTCAACAGTACCAGTTGAACTGACGGATAGAATATATACTCCGTTTACCAATTCCTCTATATCTATCATAATGAGATTCTCCTGATACTTCTCTTTCTTAACTAAGTTTCCCGTTAAACTGTAGATTCCAATTTCAGTTTCTTTTGCTGCTTTTTCTCCGCCTAATTCTATTGAGATGGATTTACTCGCAGGATTGGGATAGATTTTGAAATTATTGACTGGCTCAAAAGGGCTTATTCCCACCGAGTAATCATTGAATACCTTGCAAACAAACATATCCTGCCAGAGATTGGTGCTGGTCAGGGTATCTTTTCCAAAAGCTACTTCTGACATAAAACCTCCTGTCATAAATATATTATCTGAACCATCAATCGCAATGGCATTTCCAAAGCTTGTGCCATAAAATGGAATGTTGTTTGACTGAATGTATTCTACAAAATTTCCGTTAGGATTAATTTTAAAAATGCTGGCATGATTTCCGCCAATCGTGGTTCCAATCGAATCATTGTTATAATGCAGGTTTTCTCCCTCGGTGGTTCCGGCTAAATAAACATTCTCAGCACTGTCAAGCGCAAGTCCCTGGCTATAATCGTTGCCTTCTGACCCCAGACTTCTGACCCACAGATTATTCCCGGACATATCAAACTTTGCCACAAACATATTCTGGTAGCTCGTAGCGGTTATCTGATTGTTGTCAAATCGTAAAGAGTCTCCATTCCACCATCCGGTTAAGTAAACAAAGTTATCAGAAGTGTGTATTCCTTCAGGCGTAATGTAGCTGAGACTATTGGGAGTAATGCCTTTATCTGCTCCTTTTGCCCAAAGTGCAACTCCGTTGGTGTTGTACTTCACTAAAAAGGAGTTTCTCAAAGAAACATTATTGGCTACATAAATGGTTTTGTCGTCATTAAAGAAAGTCGTATCCAATCCCGACCAGCCTGCCATATAGACATTATTGCCAGCATCCGTAAATACCGTTTTGCTATCCCATTCGGCATTAAATCCATAACTGGAAGCTACACTGAAGGTGGCAAAATTTGCCCACATAAAATTTCCGGAATTACTGTATTTAGCAACAAACTGTTTCCCCGTTCCGTCGTTGGTTAATAGCGTGCCATCAAAAGCAAGGGCATTCTTTGCCGTCAGAAGCACATCGCCATTACCGTCAACGGCTACACCTGCCGTTCCATACGCCCCAAAAGCTTTTTTTAACCAGACAAAGTTTCCGTTAGGGTCATATTTTGCCAGGTATGAATAACTGGCATTGTCAAAAACGAACCAGTTCCCATCAAAGTTGATGGAATCAGTATTCATATCACCCGCTACAAAAACATTTCCGTTTGCATCTGTCGCAACCCCCACTCCATTCGTTGTTTTATAAGCTGTTGGAGTTGTTGGGTTTTTTGCCCATAATAAATTACCGCCTGAATCGTATTTTGCGACAAACATCGCAACTGAAAATGAATCGGGATTGGTCAGCGTAATATTTCCAAATGAAACAGAATCCCCTGTAAATGTACCCGATACGATAACATTTCCGTTTAAATCCGTAGCAATCGCATTGCCTGTGTCAGTATCTTTGCCTCCTGCTTGTCTTGCCCATGAGTACTCTAACGTCTGAGCGTAGCTTTGCACTAAAACCGAAGTGAACAGAACGAAATAAAATATTTTTTTCATAATAACCCCGTCAGTGATTATAGTGCTGACTCCGCACTTCAAATTTTCATCTTTAAAAGAATATTTTTCCCAATGGTTGTTATAAGGTTTTCGGACTTTGCGTCCTATTCCTTCACCACAAAAATAAATATTTTTCCTGAAAAGACAAAAATTCTGAAAAAGAGGGTGTTTTTTAAACGGGTTTGTTTTTCATCTTACCCCCCCATATAAAAAACCGATTTCCGCTAACTTCCTTTAAAATGATACCTCATTTTTATATTTTTTGGGTATCTCTCCAATAATCTTCTTAAATTGCAGCGGACTTTATAAAAAGTTCGTTACTCATTATTTATTGTTTAATTTTTTTATATTTGAATATGCGTAAATTGCTACATTCCATCCGGTTCGGGTATCTTTTTAGCCTGATTTTGTTTTGTTTTCCTTCGGTGAACGTACTGTTGGGGCAGGCAGATACCACAATTGTCCAGACTTTTACTTTTAGTGACATCTATAAGCGTCAGGACACTTACCTTTTTCCTCCGGCACAAAGCTGGAGCAAAATTCTGATGTATTACACCCTGAAGTGTGACCCGCTTACTCCCTGGGATCAGTATAATTGCGGAGAATGGGATTACCTTACCTACACCGTTGTCCATGACTCTACCGGTATCATTGATTCCTCCCTGCTTTCACACACCAATTTTGAATTGATTGGAAATGAAAATATTACCCCGGACTCTCTTCCCTATACCTCAGTGCCTACCTATGATACCTATCTCAACAGCTACTACAACCTTGTGGTGGATAATGTACTGAGTGAAAATATCTATCCCGTAGGCACCGCAATTCAGACCTCCACGATTACCCTTCCTTCCAGTGCCATCAACGGAAGATCTCAGTACCTGTGGCAGGCATCAGAGCTTACCGCTGCGGGAGTAACTGCCGGTGACATCAGCGCAATTGAATTTAAGGTTACCAATAACCCGTATGCCTTTGAACATCTTACGCTGAAAATGAAAGAGACAACCCTCTCCGCCGTTACAGACTTTGACAATACCGGTTTTACCACCGTTTTTGAAAATATGATATCCCTTTCCACAAGCCTCAACAGAATACAGTTTGCTACCCCTTTCAACTGGGACGGCACCTCTAATCTGCTCGTGGAATTCAGTTTTGATAATGAT
>JAIBAH010000100.1 GCA_019695295.1 Bacteroidia bacterium
ATTATTTTATCGAAAAAACCACTTCTCTTGGAGTGGAGGGACAGAAATATGTAGTTTACACCCCTCATAAACAGGCACATCCTAAGTACGTAAAATCCAAAGAGATACACTTCTGTCAGTTTAACAGCCCGGAATTCCATCAGGCTGTGGGGCAGGTGAATCAGTACGAAAAGATTTATATTCACTATCTCAGCACTTATATGGCAGAGTTTGTGAACAGTCTTCCCAAAACGAGCAGGATTGTCTGGATTTTTTGGGGAGCTGACGGACTGGAAACTCTGAGGGTGTTTAGCAATCAGTCTTTGTATCAGCATAAAACGCAGGTGCTTTATGAAAACTGGAAACTGAAAAACCGGCTTCATTTTAAAGAAATCTGGAAATGGCTCAAGAAAGAAACGAAAGGATATCTTTTATACAAAAATCACATTAAAGCAGCCAGAAGAGTCAATTATATTGCAACCCTGATACCGGAAGATTATGAACTGATACGCAAAAAACACAATCTCAGGGGACAATACGTATCTTTTTTCTATACTACCGCAAGGCAGATGGTCCCTGTGGATCTGAATGTAAAAGGGGATAATATCTTTCTTGGAAATTCCGCTTCCTTTACCAATAACCATCTGGAAATACTGGAGAAGCTCGCTGCATTACCGCTGAAAAACAGAAAGGTGTTGTGCCCGCTTTCTTATGGTATCGAGGAGTACAAGCAACTTATCTTAGAGAAAGGAAAACAATTGCTGAACCATAATTTTTATCCCCTGACTGAATTTTTAGACAGAGATGCTTATTATGAATATCTGGAATCGGCTTCGGTTGCCATCATGAATCACAACCGGCAGCAGGCTTTGGGGAATATCATCGCTTTTATCATGAGCGGCGCCAAAATTTTTATGAGCGAAGAAAGTACCCTTTTTCATTATCTCAGAAGAAACGGACTTCTTTTATACTCTGTACAGCATGATTTTTTGCCGGAAAATGACGGAGTAATCGCTCCTCTTTCTCCTGAAGCAATTCATCAAAACAGAATCATCATCGGAAACCTGTTGGGTGAAGATCCCGGAAAGGCTACCTATCTCAATTTATTAACTCTGTAAATGGATAATCTACGAGAAAAAACCGTATCCAGCGCAAAATGGAATGCACTCAATCAGGTAATCATTCAGGTTACGCTGACCGTTACGAGCATTATTCTGGGAAGGTTTTTCCTTTCTCCCAGGGAATACGGACTGATGGGAATGATTACAGTATTTACGGGATTTGCCAATATCCTGAAAGATTTTGGTATCAGTGCTGCGATTATTCACAAAAAGGACATTACCGAAAAGGATTTGACCACTGCATTCTGGACCAACGTATTTCTGGGAGCACTGATAGGAGGAGTCTTTGCAATTGCAGCTCCGTGGCTTGCTGTTTTTTATAAAGAGCCTGCACTTCAGAATATTACATATTTTGTCGCCATTCATTTTTTTATTTCTACCCTGAGCATTGTTCAGAATGTATTGCTCGAAAAGTCCCTGAGATTTAAGGATATTTTCATGTATAATATTACGGCAGTAGGTGCTGCTGCAATCGTGGCAATTGTAATGGCTGCTACGGGTTGGGGGGTGTGGAGCCTTGTGGCACAGCAGATTACCAATATCTCGGTATTGAATCTTATGCTTTGGTTTAATACCCGCTGGAAACCGCTTTTTCAATACAGTGTTGAATCCCTGAAAGGGCTTTTAAAATTCAGTATTTATTTGTTCTTGGCAAGTTCCCTGAACTACTGGAACCGGAATCTGGATAATATGCTTATCGGAAAATTTGCAGGCAGCGACGCTCTGGGAAATTATTCGCGGGCGTATTCTCTCATGCTTTTGCCCCTGACTCAGATTGTCGGAATGCTGGTCAAAGTCCTTTTTCCGGCACTTGCACTGATTCAGCAGGATTTGGTAAGGGTAAAATCCGTTTATCTCAAGGCACTCGCTGTTATTGCGCTGCTGACTTTCCCGTTTAGTATAGGGTTATGGCTGATAGCAGAAGACTTTATTCTGATTCTTTTAGGTCCAAAATGGACAGAAGCAATCGGAGTATTCAAAATTCTGGCTTGGGCAGGTTTATTGCAATGTGTGATTTCTCCTATTGGAAGTCTTTTGTCAGCTCTGGGTAAAACCAAGCTCCATTTTACCTTAGGCCTGTTATCCAGTGTACTGGGAATATCCGCTATTTGTCTGGGTTTATGGCTTGGCGGGGTTTACGGGGTTGCGTACGGAGTTTGTGCATGGGCAGCAAGCGGGATTTTTATCAACCTGTACGCATTAAAGAAAGTAATCAATCTTTCGCCTGTGGAGTTTATCATGAATCTTGTTCCTGTTTCTTTGATTTCAGCGGTGATGGGCGTTGCAGGATATTTTCTGAATGAATATGCCTTGCAGGACCTGAACGGATACCTCAGAATGGGGATTATGATTCTCTGTTGCGTACTGATTTATACGCCCCTTGTTTCTGTTTTTAAAATTCCGGCGTTTATTGAAATCAAAAATATGCTCCTTCCCAAACTGCTGAAGAAATAAAAATCCCTGTTTTTCTAATCCGAATAAAATGCAAATACACGAATCCGCTTATGTTGATCAGCCCTGCCAAATCGGAGAAGGCACACGAATCTGGCATTTTTCGCATATTATGGCGAATTGTATCATCGGTAAAAATTGTAATATCGGTCAGAATGTGGTAATCTCTCCTCAGGTTATTCTGGGAAATAATGTCAAAATCCAGAATAATGTCTCGGTTTATACCGGAGTAATCTGTGAGGATGATGTGTTTCTGGGGCCTTCCTGTGTATTTACCAACGTGATTAATCCCCGGAGCGCAATCATCAGAAAAAATGAGTACAAGGAAACAATAGTCAGAAAAGGAGCATCTGTTGGCGCAAACGCTACCGTTATTTGTGGGATAGAAATCGGCAGGTATGCCTTTATCGGAGCAGGAGCCGTGGTAACGAAGTCCGTCAAACCCTATGCACTCGTAACCGGAAACCCCGCAAAACAAACCGGGTGGATGAGCGAATACGGGCACAAACTTCAATTTGACGAAAACGGACTGGCAACCTGCCCGGAAAGCGGCAAAAAGTACGCATTATCTGATGGAAATGTAACCGAAATTCTGTAAATTTACCTTACGGATTGTACATAAATCGTTGACATAACGTTATATTAATTAAAGAATCATTGATATTCTCTCCCGTTTATATCATTAATTAAATACTGAAGGATGAATAAACCCGTTTCATTTGCGGTTATTGGCTGTGGACATATAGGCAAAAGACATATCGCCCTCATCCAGTCTATGGAGGGAGTATCGCTAAAGGCCATCTGTGATACGAATCCGGCGATTGCTTTACTGGCGGATTCCTGCGGAGTCCCTTTTTTTTTATCCTGCGAATCTTTGCTGGCAAGCGGAATCCCCTTTGATGTACTGAGTATCGCTACTCCCAACGGATTTCATGTAACTCATGCCACTCAGGGACTGAATGCGGGGAAACACGTTATCATCGAAAAACCCCTCGCACTGACAGTAAGTGAAGGAAATGAAATCCGTCAGGCTGCAATCAGAAATGACAAACAGGTGTTTTGTGTCATGCAAAACCGGTATTCGCCTACGGCAATATGGCTTAAATCCCTTTTGGACAATCAGATTCTGGGCGAAATTTATATGGTTCAGGTGAATTGTTTCTGGAACAGAGACGAAAGGTATTATACACCGGACAGCTGGCACGGAAAAAAAGGAATAGACGGAGGTCCGCTTTTTACGCAGTTTTCTCATTTTGCAGATATCCTTTACTGGCTTTTTGGGGAAATAGAGGAGATAAATCCCCGTTTTTTTAACTTTAATCATCAGCATAATACAGAATATGAAGATTCCGGAATCATACATTTTACTTTCCGTGAAAAAAAAGGAGCCGGTTCCTTTCAGTATTCCACTTCACTATGGGATACCAACATGGAAAGCAGTATTACAATCATCGGACAAAAAGGGTCTGTGAAAGTAGGTGGGCAATATATGAACAAAATAGAATATGCTCATATTCAGGATTACACCCCACCGATATTGCCTGAGGCTGCTCTCCCCAATGATTACGGCGGCTACAAAGGCTCAGCGGCCAATCATTTATATATTTTTGAAAATGTCTTAGCTGTCCTGAAAAAAAATGCTGCGATTGATATTCCCATTGAAGAGGGAATCGCCGTAATAAAAATGATAGAGGATATCTATTCCTTCAAAAACCAATAAATTTCATCAAAAAAAATACAGATTTTTTACATGATTTAATTTGTGTCAGATTTTTGAATAAGAAATAAAAACCGCTATCTTTGCATTAAAGATTATCCTGAAGGGTGGTCTTTATCCCAAAAACCGTAGCTTCTAAATTTATAATCATTTATTATGAAGAGTTTGAAAATTTCCATGGGCTTTATTCTTGTATTACTTGTATCGGCCTGCAATCCTTTTGAAGATTTTGAAAAAGTAAAAGAACCCAAATTTACCCCGGGAGTTGCATTTCCTTTGGTAAATTCTTCTTTTACAGTCAAAGACATTCTGAATCATTTTGATACAGGCGGATACATTGACAGTGTGGACGACGGAATCGTCAGCGTCGTTTACCGCGGACATATTTTCACAGCCAAAGGCGAAGAAGTATATGACTTTCCGGTTATAAACAATATTCCTGTTCCTCCGGTTTCTGCGGGGATTCCTTACCCAAGCATTCAGGGTGAAAAAATCACAGAAGTTATTTTTAAAGCGGGAAGTATCGTCCTTAATATTCAGAATAAACCCAATATGTTTAACCAAACGGTAAATGTTACCGTTTTTCTGACTGATTTTAAAACCGGAAATCAGAGTATCACCGCTCAGATGACGGTACCTCAGAATACTACCTCTTCCACTCAGACAATTTCTCAGCAGATAGACCTTACCGGAAAACGCCTTGACCTGGCGGATAATAATATTACCCTCTACTATAATGCAACCAATACCTCCGGTCAGACGGTTACTTTTCCCAATAATGAACTCACGATGTCACTTTCAGGCCTGAAATACAGTTATCTGGAAGGACAGTTGCCTAACTATGCCTTTACCGGAATTCCGAAAGATACCGTTTCTCTGGATATTTTTACCTATAATATAGGGGGAACGGTTTCTTTCAAGGACCCGCGAATCAACCTGATTGTAGGGAACTCTTTTGGGGTGGGTGTAACGGCAACTACGGACAATATGTATGCCATTGACCCCTATGGTTTTGGTCAGGATATTACAAGTGTGTATAATAATACTTATCCTTTCCCTTATCCTTCCATCAACGAGGTAGGGCAAACGGCAATTGATACGTTTAAATTCAGGGGGAGTAACTCCAATATCTCCTCCATTATTCAGATGAGACCCCGACAGGTCGTATATGAAGTTTCTGCGGAGCTCAATCCAAACAATGAACCTTTGGGATTTGTAACGGATAGTTCTCAGTTTAATGTATGGGTGGACGTAGCTTTGCCTATGTGGGGTAAAACGCAGGGACTTACCTTTGAGCGGGATTTTGAAGCAGATTTTCAGCCTTTTGATATCGTTGACAGGGCGAGTTTCAAGCTCATCACTGAAAATGGCTTTCCCGTAGATCTGGAAACACAGCTTTATTTTATGAATGGAAATATTATTCTGGACTCTCTGATGACCGGAGATAAAATGATTCTGAAATCAGGTACAGTAGATGGAAGCGGGCGGGTTATACAGGATGAAATTGCTACTACGGAATCTGCTTTTACGGCAGCCCGTTTTTCCAATATAAAAAATACCAATAAACTCCGCCTGAAAGCAAAGATGCTGACCTACAAAAACGGAACGGAAGATGTGAAGTTCTATACTGATTACGGCCTGACCGTAAAGTTGGGGATGATTGTAGGTGTGGATCCTTTTAAATAGTATCCGGTTGTTTTTTTTAATCATTGATTTATTGTTTTACTTAAATTGAAATTCAGAATATGAAAAAAATAAATTTTATCGTCGTTTTACTCTTTCTCGCTTTGGGGGTAAAAGGACAACAGGAGTTGGGCCTGCACTTTATGGACAAAGTATGGCAATCCAATCTTACTAACCCCGCCTTCTTTTCTCAAAAAACGGTGGTGATTTCTCTTCCTTCTGTCTATACTAATTATACGAACTCCAGTTTTTCGGTCAAAAATATCCTTATACCCGATGGAGATTCCATGGTTTTGGATTTGGGAAATGCCGTAAATCAGCTCAAAACCAACAATTTTGTGGCGGCGAATATCAATGCTGACCCCTTACTTTTGGGTATCAAAATCAAAAACCTGCAGTTGAGTGTCACCTCAGGGGTGAAAGCGAATACGTATTTTGGGTATGACAAAAATCTCGTGGGGTTACTCGTAAACGGAAATGAAGCCTATATTGACCAGAAAGTAAATATAGCACCCAATATCGGAGTTCAGGTGTATTCTGAAATCGGGCTCGGTGCTGCGTACCGCTTTCTGGAAGACGAAAGATTGTCTGTAGGCGGCAGAGTAAAATACCTTATGGGCCTTGGAGATATTTCAACGTCAAAAACCCAGAATGAGTTCAGTTTATATACAGACCCTGAGTTTTATCAGCTAACCCTTCAGGCTGATTATGCGATTCAGTCCAGTAATGTTTTTCAGGGAGAAACTGCTGACAGTCTTCAGTTTAGCCTGGATAATATTCAGCCTTTTTCACAGAATAACGGACTGGGGTTTGATATTGGAGCACAATATAAAATCAACGATCAGTTTACGGTTTCTGCAAGCGTAATTGATATCGGAAGAATAAAATGGACAGAAAACACAAAAGAATATGTATCCAAAGGTACCTATACTTATGATGGCATTCATTTTAATCAGTTGCTTGACAGCTCGTTTGTGAATTTCGGGGCGATTACAGACAGTCTTGGAAAAGTATTTAATTTCAAAGACCTTAACCGGAATGAATATACGACCTCTCTTCCGACCCGATTTTACCTGAGCGGGACTTATCAGCCCATTGAAATGATAAGAGTAGGAGCTTTGTTTTATGGGGAAAAACTCGCAGGAAGATTTAACCCGGGAGTATTATTGAGTGGGAATCTCTCTGTAAAAGAATGGTTTACTTTTGGACTGGGTTTGGGATACAGAAATAAACGCATCGGAAATATCGGCGTGAATGCTTCCCTGAAAGGAGGGCCTTTTCAGTGGTTTGTGGCTACGGACAACGTAACCGGATTTATCTCCTTCAAAGGGGTGAGGAATGCCAATATCCGAACCGGAATGAACGTATTATTCTGATATTTATACAGACAGGATAAAGCCCGGATCGTTCGTATCCGGGTTTTATCGTTTATAATATAATGGGAAACGGCGACTGAAAGTTCAGACTCTCCGGAATTGGCTTTCCCGAAAAAGGGAGAATTCTCTTTGGAAAATTACAGACGCCAAAATTAATGATGGTTTTTGGGAATACTGACAAAAAAAGTACTTCCTTTGCCGGTTTCGCTTTCTACATGGAGCGTTCCTCCGGTTTTTTCGATGAACTCCTTACATAATCTTAAGCCCAGCCCGCTGCCTTTTTCATTATTTGTGCCTCTTGTGCTGCTGTTATTATTATTCAGGTCAAGGATTTCATTCAGTCTTTCAGGAGTAATCCCTACCCCTGTATCTTTAACCGAAAGCACGATGTATTTATCTTTTTCAATACAGGACACCTGAATTTCGCCGCCTGGATTGCTGAATTTCACTGCATTGGAAAAAAGATTTCTGATAATGAAGGCCAATACATTGGTATTTACAGATACGTAAAGCTGCTGGGGAACCTGACAGGAAAAAACGAGTTTTTTTTGTTCGATTTGATTTAAGAATAAATTCTTTTCGTTTTCAATAACAGGTTTAAGTTCTATGAGGTCCTCCTTAATTGCTATATTTCTTTCCTGTAACTGTATTGAGGCCCACGCTACAAGTGAGTCGAGAAGGTTTTCGGTTTCCTGTACATTTATAAAAACTTTTTTTAATAAATCCTGGCTTTGTTCCTTGCTGATATGTCCGTCTGCCACCAAACTTAGTACGGATTTTAACTGTCCCAGCGGCCCTCTGATATCATGCGAAATAATAGACAACATTTTGTCCTTTAAGTCATTCAGCTCTTTCAGGTCTTCTTTTTGATTTTGAATCTCTTTGGTTTTTTCCTCATAAATTCTTTTTATGGACATCATAATTGCATACACGCATATAATTGATAAAGTGAGTGTAACTATCTGGTCGGTTAATTGTTCCTCCCTGCTGGAGTAGGGTGTAATGAGATTCGGATGAAAGTATTCTATAAGGTATAAAGAAATTACAGACAGAAGATGAAAAACAGTAAAGGGGATATGATATTTTTTAGGGAGAATAGCGAAGAAAAACAAGAAAAAAATTTGTAACCCATGAATGATGGAGCCGCTTTGTCCGCCATTGATTAGCCACATTACCCCGGATAATGCGTACACAAGGGGTATCGCCAAAAGCGCAGCGATAATAAATTTCTGTTGAAAACGGGAGAAATAGAATAATACCATCAGGGCAAGCGAGACAATTAAGGGAATTATGACTGCCAATTTATCTGTGAGGATAAAAGCATTAGACAATGCCATAACGCATAACAGAATACCACCCGTAAAAGAAGCAATGTTAAAAACCTGATTCTCAAGAGTTGGTTTGTGTTGACTTCTTTGTATGTAATGCAGAATTTGCTTGAGTTGCCCCATAATAGCTGATAATGAGTGCGAAATTAATGTTTTTTTGGATTGCCTGCCTGTTTTTTTGTGTAAATGTAATATTTTCTTTGTTTTTTATCTTTTTACCGGGATCTTTTAAATTAAGAAATACTGACTCAGTAATGCCAATCCGTTGGATGTAATCAGGATTTTCACTTCGATATTTATACTGGATTTCCCAAATATGTCCTTCTCTTTTGGATGCAAGCGGTTATCCTTATAATTATAAAAAATGTATCTTCATAAAAAGAAATATAGAAGAACCGTAGGTTTGCCGGATATTTTAGGTAAGCAAAATTACAGTTTAAAACACTTAACTATCCATAAATGCACTAAAAAATGCCGTTTAATCCAAAAAAAGTTGTTTAATTCTAAAAAAAAATTATATTTGTACCGTTATTCTATTTACTATAATACGATATAACAGTTTCGTTTTTTATATAGTCTGTACTCATGGTCAAATATTTACGCCAATGAAAAATATTTACTTATTTCTTATCTTTAATTTGCTCTTTCTGCAACTGATATTGGGTGGTAATACCGAAAGCACCGGAAGATTTATCGAAAACAAAGGTCAGTGGGATAACCGGATAATGTATCGCCAGGACTTCAAAGGCGGGTATTTGCTGCTGGAAAAAGACCGGTTTACCTACACATTTTTTAATCTGAGTGAATTTTCCGGAGAGGAAGGACATCATCATCATGGTGACATTCAGATTCCAACTCATACTTATCAGGTGCTTTTTCAAAACAGCAACCCGGCTGTTCAGGTATTCCCGGAAGGACAACACCCGGATTACAATAACTATTATATGGGAGATGACCCTTCCAGATGGGCTGAAAAAGTGAAAATCCACCGCCGGGTTATTTACAGGGATATCTATAAAGGAATCAATCTGATTGTTGAGGTTATCAATGACCAGCTAAAATATACATTTGAGGTAAGCCCAATGGCAAATCCCTCTCAGATTTCATTGAAATATCTGGGTACAAACGGGATTTCAACCAACTCGCAGGGGGAATTACAGGTTCAAACCTCCTTCTCTACAGTGAGAGAACTCGAACCCTTCACCTATGAAATGAGTGCTTCCGGTATCCGTAAAACGGTTCGTTCAGAATATCTTCTTTCCGGTGAGGTTATGTCATTTGGGTTGCCTGACGGATATGACCGTAATCAGCGGCTCGTTATTGACCCTACTGTGATTTTTTCTACCTACACTGGTTCCTTTCAGGATAACTGGGGCTTTACTGCTACCTATGACAATAGCGGTAATGCCTACGGAGGGGGAATTATATGGAATGCCACTCAGGGTTCTACGGGTTATCCTGTTCTGGGAGCCTATCAGACTGCTTACGGAGGTGGTGAAAGAGATGCAACCATTACAAAATTTAATACAGTCGGGAATGCTTTGATTTTTTCAACTTACCTTGGCGGATTATATGCTGACCAGCCTCACTCCTTAGTAGTGGATGCGAATGATAATCTTTTTGTGATGGGGCGAACAAGCTCCCCTAATTTTCCGACCACTGCTTCTGCCTACGACCCGACCAATGATATCCTGATAGATTTATTCGTATCAAAATTCAGTGCCAATGGTACTCTCCTTGCTTCTACTTATTTGGGAGGAAGCGGCGATGACGGTGTTTGTGGGGATACGGTAGAAAGTTTTCTGAATTTACCACTGGAATATAATTACGGAGATGACTCCAGAGGAGAAATCAACGTGGATAATCTGGGAAATATTTATGTTGCTTCCTGTACCAAATCCTTTGATTTTCCGATGGTTAATCCGCTTCAGGGTGCCTACGGCGGAGGGCTGATGGATGCAGTTGTGTTTAAAATGGACAATACGCTTTCCTCTCTGTTATTTTCCACTTATCTGGGTGGAAATGCTGCAGACGCAGCCTATGGGATTAATGTGGATGATAATTATATTACTTACGTTACCGGAGGTACTGCAAGTTCCGCCTTCCCGACTACCCCCGGTACTTATGCGGCCAGTTATCAGGGGGGAATAGCGGACGGATTTCTGGTAAAGATAGATGCATCAGGCGGAACGATGCTTGCCGGTACTTTTATCGGTACTTCGGGTTATGATCAGACGTATTCTGTTCAGATTGAAAATAATAATGAAGTATATGTTGTAGGGCAGTCCACGGGAAGTTTTCCGGTTACAGGTCCGGTTTACAGTAATCCGAATTCCCGTCAGTTTATTGCTAAATTTGATAATAATCTAACCACGATTCTTCGCTCCACTACTTTTGGCGTTACGGGCTCTGCTTCTCCCAATATTTCCCCTACTGCTTTTCTGGTGGATAATTGCGGAAATATTTATGTTGCAGGATGGGGAGGAACGCTCTTTGGATATAATGCCAACAGTAGTCAGACTTTCGGGTTGCCGACTACAGCCAATGCCTTTCAGGCTAATACCGATGGACAGGATTTTTATGTTATCGTTTTGAGTAAAAATATGCAAACCCTTGTGTACTCCACTTTCTTCGGCGGGAACGGTGTATCTGAGCATGTGGACGGCGGAACTTCCCGTTTTGACCCCAGCGGAATCATGTACGAGGCAGTATGTGCGGGTTGCGGAGGCTCCTCCAATTTCCCGACCACAGCCGGAGTATGGAGCAATACCAATAACAGTTTTAACTGTAACCTGGGTCTGTTTAAAATAGACCTTGAACTTTCCGGTATGGACGCTAATTTTGAGCCTACTGATTCCACAGGAACGGTTATCAATGTAATTACTGAAGGTTGCGCTCCTTTACTCGTAAACTTTGATAATCAATGTACCGGAAATAATCCCGCTACGACTTCCTATTTATGGGATTTCGGGGTTCCCGGTGGAATTTCTACCGCTTTTGAGCCTTCTTATACGTATCTTGTTCCCGGAACCTATCAGGTAATGCTCGTTATTACAGATACTACCAGTTGCAATCCTACGGATACAGCCTATAAAACCATTGTGGTTTATGGCCCTCCGGCAGTAGATGCAGGACCTACTCAATATATGTGTCCCGGTGGTTTGGGAGTAGAACTATCCAGTATTGGTAGCGGTGCGGTAGCGTGGACACCTGCACTCTATCTGAACGATTCTACCATCAATAATCCTATCGCTACTCCGCCGAATACAGCACTTTTTACTGTCACTGTAATTGACTCTAATGGATGTGTCGCCTCGGATACTGTCTCGGTAGTACATAATAATTATATGATTCTCAATGCCGGGAATGATAGCACAGTTTGTTCGGGTGGGGCAATTCAGATGAATGCTACTTCCAATGGAATATCGCCGGTTTATACCTGGGTTCCTCCGGTAGGGCTCTCCAATCCCAATATCTCCAATCCGGTTTACAATTTCCCCGGCAATCAAACCTATGTAGTTTCTGTAATTGATTCTTTGGGGTGCTTTGATACGGATACGGTCTCTGTTTCGGTGTTTCAGCTTACCGTTAATCAGAATACCTCCAGTGTTTGTCAGGGAGGGGTAATTACCCTTCAGCTGAATATCTCCAACGCACAGACTTATTCCTGGAGCCCCGGTACCTATCTCAGCAGTACCTCAGTATATAATCCGACCGTTACAAACCCTCAGCAAAGTATTACTTATCAGGTTTTTGTAACCAGTGTGGAAGGCTGTCAGGATTCTTCTACCTATCAGCTGAATGTTTTTCCGTTGCCTACGGCAGTAGCCGGAAATGACCAGAGTACATGTTCCGGAAATACGCTTCAGTTGAACGGAAGCGGAGCAGTTCAGTATCAGTGGTCTCCCCCCACAGGGCTTTCCAATCCCTTTATAAGCAATCCCATTGTCAATCTTTCAGCCTCAACAGAATATGTTTTGACCGTTACTGACGTAAACAACTGTTCTGATACCGATACACTGAATGTCACAATTTTCCCATTGCCGGTAATTACTACAGGCAGCCCTTATTCCATCTGTTCGGATGATACAGTGATGATTCAGGCGTTTGGAGGGGAATCTTATCAGTGGAATCAATCGCCTACGCTTTCGTCGTTTTTTGTCTCTAATCCATTGGCCTTTCCGGATGAAACCACCATGTATTACGTTGTAGGGACCGATATGAACGGATGTACGGGAGATGCAAGTGCTACGGTAAATGTAACACCCACCCCCGTTACACAGATTTTTGGAGAGTCGGATTTATGTCTGGGACAAACGGTAAAACTGAACGCTTCCGGTGGAAACACTTATTCCTGGAGCACAGGGGAAACAACACCCAATATCAGTCTGATTCCTTCCAGTGATTTCTGGGTTTATTGTCAGACTTTTGCAGGGAATTGTCCGGGATATCCAGACTCAATATTCGTAACCGTGAATCAGGATTTCCCAACCGCCGAGTTTTTTGCAGACCCTGATACAGGATGGGCTCCGATGGTGGTACAGTTTACGAACCTATCTACTAATGCAGATTATTTTCAATGGGACTTCGGACTGGGAAATGGAAAACGCTCCTCAGAACTGAATCCACAGGAAGTATATCCATTTGCAGGGGACTTTACCGTAACGCTCATTGCTTATACTGAAAAAGGTTGCTATGATACTGTAAGACATAATATCTTTGCTGAAAATGTAACGCTTTTTGCGCCGAGTGTATTTACCCCGAACGGAGATGGATTTGATGATGAGTTCCTCGTAGGGTACTACGGAATCAAAAACCTTCATATTGATATTTACAGCCGGTGGGGAATGTTGATTTACTCATCGGATGACAAAGATTTCCGGTGGAACGGACGCTTCAAGGACGCAGATTGCCCCGAAGGTGTGTATGTTTTTGTCGCAACAGGAATCGGAGAGAATAATAAAGAGTATATCCGAAAAGGAACGGTTACCCTGATAAGGTAAGCCGGTAAACTATAGAAATAAGAAATCATCTGGTAGCTTTTTCGCTCCGGATGATTTCTCTTGTATTTCAAAACTGAAAGTAAATAAATGGCTGGATATCTGCTGTCTGAAACTGATATACGATAAATATAACGATTGTCATTAATACGATAATAACCGGCAGAGTTAACCGGGAAATCCGGTCGGTAAGGAGACTGTTAAAATATTGAGGGATAAAATGCAGCAGATACCCCAGAAATATCAACCACAATACTACCGGATAGCCTTCCACAAACTGAGGAAGTACCTGTCCGTTAAACTCAAATACTATCTGGTGAATCATATCTGAAACTACTCCCATATTTTTAGCCCGGAAGAATATCCAGCAAAAACAAACCCAGTGAAAAGTTACTGCAATTCTGAATATGGATAAATAAGGCGAATACAGGATTATTTTCAGTGGATTGATACTCAGGCCGGGAACCTGCCATTCCGAAAGGTACTGAAGTAGCTTGTCTGTAATCAGAGAAGCCCCGTGCATAGCCCCCCAAAGAATAAACCGCAGGGAGGCTCCGTGCCACAATCCACCTAAGGTCATCGTAATCATGAGGTTTAAATACGTTCTGAATGTGCCTTTTCGATTTCCGCCAAGGGAAATGTATAAATAATCTTTTAGCCAGGTCGAAAGTGAAATATGCCACCTTCTCCAGAACTCTGTAATGCTTTCAGACTGATAGGGGGATAAAAAATTGGAGGGGAAATGAAAGCCCAGCAGTAAAGCAATGCCCGTAGCCATATCGGAATAGCCTGAAAAATCACAGTAAATCTGAAGCCCATAGCCATAAACAGCAATCAGATTTTCCAAACCGGTATATAAACCCGGATTTTCAAATACTCTGTCTATAAAATTTACGCTGATATAGTCCGAAATGATAGCCTTTTTGATTAAGCCGGTCAAAATCCAGAAAACTGCTCCGCTGAACATGTCCCCGGAAACGTAAACCGGCCTGTATATCTGAGGAATAAAATTCCTGGCCCTTACGATAGGTCCCGCTAAAAGCTGAGGGAAAAAAGATACAAAAAAAGCGTAATCCGGAAGATTGTCTATCGGTTTTATTTCTCTCCGGTACACATCAATCGTGTAACTCATGGATTGGAACGTAAAAAAAGAAATCCCGACAGGAAGAAATATATCCCATTTATAAAAAGGCTGGTTGAGAACGGAGGCAATCAGTTCTCCGAAAAAATTCGTGTATTTAAAGTAGGCCAGAATTCCGAAGTTTAGTAAAAGGCTGATAATCAGGATGTTTTTTCTGTGTTTTTGATTCTGTTGCCGCCAGATTTCCCTTGCGAGATAATAATCTGTTACGGTTGAAAATAGCAGCAGAAAAAAGTAGAACCCCGAGGATTTATAGTAAAAATACAACGAAAACAGAATGACGAAAAAGATTCGGGGATAATGCGTATTTCTCAATAAATAATAGATTGAAATAAATCCACCAAAACAGAACAAAAACAGTCCCGTATGAAATAACATAGGCGATTTGGGGGCATACAATAATATCTGCTTGAGTGAATTCAGAAATTCCATTTCTTTTCCCTGATTTTTATTTTTGGCTGTTTTTTTCTTTCTCTTGCCAGGAATTGATACTATTGGTAAATGCCTGAAAAAATAAATCTCCCAGTATCTCGTATCCTGTTTTCGTAAAATGTACGCCGTCCTTTCCGAGCCATTCCCTGGATTGCCAGTATCCGGGTGCATTCTGCCCGCCAATGATGGTATATAAATCCCAGACAGCCAGGTTTTTGTCGGTTGCGTATTGCAGAATCTGTTGCTGAAATACCTGCGTTCGGGTATCCGGAACTCCCTTTGTCATCGAAGCTACAGGCGTAGTGAGCACGATTGCGGCGTATGGATTCAAATCCCTTACCGGCTGAATCAGGGAGTCTATCTGATGATAAAAAAGTTCTGGCTCAATCAGTTGGGTATGGACTTCGTTGGTGCCTAATGAAAAAATAATCAGGTCAGGGCTTAATTCCTGTAACTGATTTACAAACAGGGGCGAAAGTGCGTAATCCCTGAATTTTGCACCATTGATTCCGATAGTGTGATACAATACCCCGCTCTGGTTTTTTTCCAGACTGATTCCATAAATGCTGAGCGAATTATGATGGATGGCGTTTTCTGTACTCAGTACAATTGTTTCAGTGGGCTCCTGCAAATTCAGTACGACTCTTTGTCCGGAACTTCCCTGAGTGACTCTCTCCGGATTCTTATCCGCTCCGGTTCTGAAAAGCAATCCGGTATCATGCTCAGCAAAGGTATAAAACACACATACTCTGTCAAAACGATAATCTATCCCGTACCGGTTGGAAATACTGCATATTAGCTCAGGCTGAAGTGCATGGGTCTGAATGCTAAGCCCACCGATTCCGGGTTCTATCTTATCGCCTAATGTATGGTCGGTAATTTTTTTGTTTTTCCATACATCCTTACTCTTAATGGAATAATCGAAAGGCTCATTGGTTTTTGCTATTTTTAGCGGGGCAATTAACCCTCTGCCTGCATTTCCGAAATATTCATGAAAGTGCTTTCTCACCACGCAGGTCATCATATCCTGCTGAATATGAGAATCGCCGATATGTACAATGTGAACCTGCCCCTTTTCTTCTTTTTTTAACCGCATCAATGCTTCGTAAAAACGGGACAGGCTACCGTCGTTTTGTAATCTGTTGACATCTTCAGATACTTTTTCCGGGATTAAAGGGGGTCTGAAAATAAGCTTAGATTCAGTTTGCCCCCTGCAGGATTCAAACATCGCGAGAAAAAAAATACAATTCCTGATCCATTTAGTTATCATATAATGAAATTAAATATAAAGGTTCAGCCGTTTTTTAGGGAGTGTTTTGCGAAAAACCCTGCTTTTTTCGGTTTTCGATTTCCAGTATCAGAGCATTACTCAGCTTTTTGGCAATTTCCCGCCCACCTGCAAATGTCAGATGTGTATAGTCCTTTCCTGCCCATCCTTTCTCCACAAAAGAAAGGATAGCATTTTCTCCGCCCATCGCCTCCCAGGTATCCCAGTATAGCAGGCCATATTTTTCCGCCAGCTTTTTTTGCTGCTGCCTGATAGTTGTAATTTGAGGCAAAGTCCTGATTTCGCCGCTTC
>JAIBAH010000101.1 GCA_019695295.1 Bacteroidia bacterium
TATTTATAAAAGAAAAGAAGTATATTTGCAAAACAAAGGTGTTATGAGTGGAGTATGATGAATCGCATTTGTCGTTTTCATAAAAGCACATTTCCATTCAAAACCGTTGAGTGGAATCAGTTCTCATTCTTCCTTTTTTCAGACCGGATTAAATTCAGATAAACTATGAACCATGAAGAAAAACCTTCTCAGGAATATGATTTGGACAAAGACTTTCAGCACTTTATCGGAAAAGTGGTGAGGGATAAAAAAATATCCAGACAGGATATTACCAAAATCAGAAAAGCCTTCCTGTTTGCAAAAAATGCGCATGACGGGCAGTACCGGAAATCCGGTGAGCCTTATATCAGTCATCCTCTGGCTGTAGCCAGGATAGTATATGAAGAAATGGGGCTGTTTGCAACGGGAATAATCGGGGCTTTTCTGCATGATGTACTCGAAGATACTCCTGTCACCAAAGAGGAAATTGAAAATCAGTTTGGCAAAACTGTTGTGGATATCGTAGCGGGGTTAACCAAAATCTCCAAAATCGAAGGGAATGACTGGGGTGCGGATATTTCCTATCAGGCCCAGAATTACCGTCAGATTCTGATGACTATTTCGGATGATATCCGGGTTGTCATTATCAAAATAGCCGACAGGCTTCATAATATGCGTACGCTGGGTGCTCAGCAATCGTATAAGCAGCTCAAAATCACTTCCGAAACATTGTATTTGTATGCGCCGCTTGCCCATCGTCTGGGGATGAATAATATCAAAACGGAGCTGGAGGATTTGTCCCTGAAGTACAGTCAGCCTCAGGCTTATGAGGAAATCAGCAAAAAACTAAACACTTCAAAATCCGATGCTGAGGCCTATATCGAAAGGTTTATCCGCTCCGTAAAACAATGCCTCTCCATGACCGGAATCAAGGTTATAAGAATTGAAAGCCGGTTCAAATCCATTTATTCTATCTACAATAAAATACAGACCAAAGGAGTAAGTTTTGAGGAAATTATGGATCTGTATGCAATCCGGATTATCATAGAAGACCGGCATCAGAAAGAAATCGATGATTGCTGGCGGGTATTCACGACCATCACCAACCTTTATCCTTCCCGGCCGGACCGAATCAGGGACTGGCTGCGGTTACCCAAAAGTAATGGTTACCAGTCGTTACATACCACCGTTCGCGGACTCGAAGGCAAAATGGTAGAAATACAGATCAGAACCGAAGCGATGGATGCCACCGCCAAAAAAGGGCTTACTTCTCACTGGATGTACAAAGAGGAAAAAGAAATTCTGGTAATCGATCAGAAACTGGTTGATTTTACAGACAGGGTACAGGAAATCCTCAAAGATAAATCCTCGAGTGCCGAAGAACTGGTCTCTATCATAAAAAATGAAATCCGGCTGGATAATCTGAATGTCTTTACTCCAAAGGGGGAAATGAAAACGATTGTACAGGGGGCAAGTGTACTGGATTTTGCGTATCTGATTCACTCCAAAATAGGAAATCATGCAATAGGAGCCAAAGTAAACAACGATTTGGTAAACCTGAACTATATCCTGCAACAGGGAGACCAGATTGAAATTATTACCTCCAGCAAAATTACGGTAAAAGAAGAATGGCTTAAATCGGTAATTACTTCCAGGGCCATTCATGCTATCAAGGAAATCGTAAGGGTACAAAGAAAAGACAAAATAGAATCGGGAAGATTAGTGGTAAACCGTTTTTACAAAAGACTCGGAATTCATGAAAACACCCCCGAAGTGGAAGAACTTTTACGTTTTCTTTCTCTTCCGGATTTGGATGCTTTGTACTACAAAGTAGGGATGCATGACCCCGAAGTGCTTTCAAAAGCAGATGATTTTATCAAATACAAACAAAATCAGACTCCAGTTCCTGTTCCCGGCGAAATCCCCTCTGAAAACAGCTTCAATACAGAGTTTCTGGTATTAGGGAAAGAAGTGAATATCGAAAATGTAATCATTGCTTCCTGCTGTAATCCGGTAATAGGCGATGACATTGTAGGCCTGCAACGAAAAAACAGAGTAGTGATTCACCGTACTTCCTGTGAGCATGCGATAAAATGGATGGCCAATCATGGTTCTGATATCATCAAAGCCAATTTTTCTGAAAGTGCGGAGGTTTCTTTTCTGGCAGCATTAAAAGTACAGGGTATCGACAGTCAGGGCGTACTGATTCGTTTGCTTCAGATTATATCTGTCTCTATGAAATTAAATATGCGAAAAGTATTTATTGATACCAAAGAGGGACAATTTGAAGGGCTTTTCCTGATATTTATAAAAAATGCCGGCGAATTAAATCACCTGATTGAGCGGTTACGGAGCCTTCCCAATGTAAAATCGGTAACGAGAACGGATAATAATTTTAAACCATTTGAAAATTAGCATTAAATTGCGTAATTTCGTGCGTTTTTTTCGATATACCGAATCTACAACCACAGAAAAATATGAAGTGGAAATCCACAAAATTAAATAACAGTCCGGAAATAGAAGCACTGGCAAAATTACTGAGTACTCAAACGCCTTTCCCGCTACCGCTCGCCAATATTTTGTTTCAGAGAGGCATTAACTCTCTCGAAAAAACAAAGTATTTCTTTCAGCCGGATAAAAAATCGGTACATGACCCTTTTCTGATGAAGGGAATGAAAGAAGCGACACAGAGAATCCTGAAGGCAAAAATCAATAACGAAAAAATTCTGGTTTACGGAGATTATGATGTGGATGGCACTACCTCCGTAACCGTTATGTCTCTTTTTCTCACGGATTGGGGAATAGACTTCGATTATTATATTCCGGACCGGTATAAAGAGGGCTACGGTATTTCATTTAAGGGGATAGAATACGCTGCTTCTACAGGAGTAACGCTGATTATAAGCCTCGATTGTGGTATCAAAGCCAATGATAAAGTGAAATATGCCAAACTGAAAGGCATTGATTTTATCATTTGTGACCATCATACGCCGGGAAAAGAACTACCGGAAGCAGTTGCGATTCTGGATACCCTTCAGGAGGATTGCTCCTATCCCTGCAAAGACCTTACCGGCTGTGGCGTAGGTCTTAAGCTCATCACGGGGCTTACCCGGACTTTTACAGAAGCCGGTTTCCCGCTTCCCGCTCCGGACTACAATCCCTTTGACCTTTTTTGTGATTTTGTGGCACTGAGTATTGCCTGCGATATCGTTCCTATCCGGGACGAAAACCGCACGATTGCATATTGGGGATTAAAAAAAATCAAGGAGAATCCTTCCAGCGGTATCAAAGCAATTCAAACGCTCTCTGCCACTGAAAGAAAATGGGATATCAGTGACCTTGTGTTTTTTGTAGGACCAAGAATCAACTCTGCCGGAAGATTGGGCAGTGCAAAAGATGCAGTAGAGGTTCTTTTGGGAAAAAGTGATATTTTATCAAGACTGGCAGAAGATTTGCATGATGCAAATGATGAGCGCAAAAGCATAGATGCAGATATGACAATAGAAGCCTTACAAATGATTGCTGCCGAACAGGGATACGAAGAGAAAAGTGCAACCGTACTTTATAATAAAGAATGGCACAAAGGCGTAATCGGGATTGTTGCTTCCCGTCTGATTGAAAAATATTACAGACCTACGATTTTATTTACTTATTCGGAAGGCAAACTCGTAGGCTCCGCAAGAAGTGTCAATGGATTTGATATCTATAATGCACTGGAGCAATGCGCGGATTATATGGTTCAGTTTGGAGGTCACCGCTATGCTGCAGGCATGACGATTCAGCCAGAAAATTTCCCTGCTTTCAAAAGTCAGTTTGAGTCTGTAGTGCATGAAACGATATTGCCTCATCAGAAAGAGCCTGTTTTGTGGATAGACTATGACCTTGGGTTTGGGGATATCAATGACAAATTTATCCGTTTATTGCAATACCTTGACCCTTTCGGCCCTGAAAATCCTGAGCCTGTTTTTGCAACCCTGAATGTAAAAGTAACGGATTACAATATCATCAAGGATGTACATCTCCGGCTTGTCCTCCAGCATCAGGGGATTAGCTTTAATGCAATCGGGTTTAATCTTGCCGAAAAGTTCATGGGACTCAATACCGATTCCCTGCATATTGCCTACCATCTGGGGGTCAATAACTGGAATGGAAAATCACTGGTTCAGCTTCAGATAAAAGATATTAAGGCAGCGAATTGATTTTTATATCGTTTCATTAAGAATAATATATATTTTTGTGGATTATTAGTAAGTATAAAAAAGAAATAGTTATATGAAATACCGCATTCTGTTTTTCTTGACAATGGTATTATGCCCGGCAGGTGCTTCCTTTTTAAGTGCACAAACGTTGGCCTGGGATTATCAGGATATGTTTTCCGATTTGCAGCAGTCCGGCGCCAACCCCGACATGGTTTCTGACGGCAACGGGAATATATATGTGAGTTACTGGGATAATCTGAGCCAGAGATTGGGTTATGCATACAGGGATAAAAATACTCATACCTGGACGATTTCCTATCCTGACCCTCAAACAACCGGAGGCTATAAGTCTGCGATTGCGCTCGATGCCAGTAATAAAGTGCATATCGCTTACTATAAAAACGTGAATGGGTATGGGTTTCTTCAATACGTTACCAATAAGTCGGGAAGCTGGGTAGCAACCAGTGTCAATGATACGATTCAGCTTGGAAAATACGGTGCCAATACTACCCCGAAAGAGGGGTTTCAGCCTTCTGTAGATATCGAAATCCAGCCGGGCGGAAATCCTTTTATTACCTGTTTTGACGGTTCGTTTCAGTCCAATGCCGCTAACCCCGCCTCCTGTCAGTATATCAATTATAATCTGGATATTCTTTATGCCTACAAATCCGGAAATAACTGGGTAACCGGCAGATTACCCAATATTGAATCGAAAGTACCCGGATATTGTCAGACTCAGGGAGACCGCTACGGAGAATTTCTGAAAATTATTCCTGCTTCATCCGGCGGATTTCATGTTTTTACCAACTCCTTTTTTAACAGAAATTTACTGGTATTCCGCTCCAATGGCAATGATCTGAATGAATGGAGTTATGCAGCGGTGGACTCCATAGACAGAGACCCCGCTAACCCAATTACCATTCTCAGTGGTTTTGAGGCTTATGAGGATATCAGTGTTGGATTGTTTCCCGGTACGGATTCGGTTGCGATGATGTACGGATTCTCGGATTTGTACGGGTTAGGCAGTCAGGCTACACAGGCAAGATTTTATTTCTCCAGAATCAAACATGAAGCGTTGGGGACGCCTTCCTATTCTGCTTTTTACAAAAAAATGAATGCCACTCAAAACAGCAAAAGATGCTCGAAATTTGCCATTGCTCCTCACTCCTCTACGGATATTTATTTTAGCTACTATGAAGAGCAAAACGGAAGGGTTATCGTAGGGAAAACGCTTTTTGCCGGAGTAGGATTTGTATATGACACCGTTGCGACAGACTTTTTTACCAATACAAAGATTAATCTTTATAAGGATAATGATTCTCTGTTCGTGTTGCTGTATGACGCTATCAAAAACAGAATAGTAATGGCGGGCAAAAGTCTTAACTCCATTACCAATCCTAATATTCCCTGGGTATGGGAAGAAGCAACCCGTAGCGAAATCACCGGAGATGAACTTAAAGCAAGGTCTGTTCCGAATACAAACGGCGATATTTTACATATTACCTATACTGAAAAAACGGATGGAAATATTTTTTATGGAAACCGGACTTCCGGAGGGACATGGACATATTCTCAGGTAAATACGCCGGGAACCCCTGCCAACCAACCCGTTGTCGCAGTCAACAACAATACTTCCCCTTACATAGTGTATGTAGAAAAAGGGACTAATCAGTTGATGGGTGCCAAAAAATCCGGAAACAACTGGATTGCGGAAGCGATTACCGGAGCGCCTCCTGCGGGAGAACCAGCTTTGGCCATTGCCAATAATACGATTTTTGTCGCATTTCAAAACAAATCAACCGAAGCCCTTATGCTGGCAACTGCTCCCTGGGGCACCACCAACTGGACGGTTAGTCTTGTAGATTCTGCTGCTGCAAAAACCGGCAGAAACCCTGATATTCAGGTAGAATCCGACGGAAGCATACACATCGCTTATCTCAATGAAACAGACAGACAGGTAATGTATGCGTCAAAACCCGCTTCCGGTACCTGGTCAAAACAGGCTATTACAGGCGTTCAGGAATATGACCCCGTAAGTATTTCTCTTCAGGTAAACAGTACGGGAGATCCTTTCGTTGGGTTTTATGCACTGGAAACGGCCAAGGCCTATCTTTCAGAAACCGACGGAAACGGAAACTGGACAACCTCACTGGTTACAGACTTTGGGGGCAATAACCTTCAGGGAAATCCCCTCAAATTAAGAATAGATGCCGACGACCGGTTATGGATGCTTTATAACTATCCTACGGCTACTTCTTACGAACTGAGGCTCAAAAGAAGAGAGTATGGTACAGGAATCTGGTATCCGGTTTCAGTGGTAAATAATCAGGGAGAAATCGGTAATTCCTTTGATTTTAATCTGGCCGGAAATGATTTTTATATTTTCGGGAAGAAAAACCTGACAGGTACTTCCGGTATCGCCTATATGTATGCCGAAAACGGAGCTTCAACGGATATTTCCTATGAAACCTTAGAGAAAAACTATTCATTTTCTGCCTTCCCGAACCCGGCTACTTCGGAAATTACCTTCTCTTTTTCCAATCCTGTAATGCAGGATATCCGGTACGCCGTAATGAACCTGACTGGTCAGATACTTTATACCGCAGAAAAGCAGGCAGCCCAGCCGGGAATTATTTCGTTTGATTACGATTGCAGTGCTTTACCTTCGGGTTTCTATTTCTGCAAATGGGAAATTAACGGGCGCACCTTTGTGAATAAATGGGTAAAATAATTTCATAAAGGGCTTTACAAACATAAATATTTTAAACCTTGGTTTTAGCTTAAATATCTGATTTCATTATGATACAAAAACTATTTTCTACAAGCCTTTTCTGTTTTATTACTCTCATTGCACTGGCTCAAAATACAATCACAGTCAGCGAAATAAACTATAATTCTGAAGCTACGGTTGACCCGGGCAACTGGATTGAGCTATATAATTATGGAACTGCTGATGTAAATATCGGAGGAATGATAGTGAAGGATAATAATAATGCAAATGTATATGTCATTCCGGCAAACACTATTCTTGCACCTCAGGGAAGATGGGTAATTGCAGAAGACCTTGTACTGTTTCCTGCACTGCATCCCAACGTTACTAATTTCTCAGGGCCACTGGGTTTTGGACTTGGCAATAAGACCGATATGGTAAGACTTTTTGATACCCAAAACCAATTATTGCTGTCTGTTACCTATTATGATTCTATCCCCTGGCCTCAGGGACCCGACGGCGAAGGAAGAACCCTGGAACTGCTTGACCCTGCCGGTAACCTCAATGACCCTGCAAACTGGTTTGACGGATGTATAGGCGGCTCTCCCGGTGCTCCTTACACGCCCTGCAATGACGCAATCATAATCAGTGAAATTAATTATAACTCAGACTCTACCTTTGATACAGATGACTGGGTAGAAATCAGAAATGTATCGGATAATCCGGTAGATATCGGAGGCTGGAAGTTTATGGATGATACCGCCGGCCTAGCGCATACTTATACAATTGCCTCCCCCCGTATTATTCCTCCTCACTCCAATTGGGTACTCGCTCAGACCCTGACGAAGTTCGCACCTCTGAACCCCAGCGTTAGTAACATGGAAGGACCTTTTAATTTTAATCTGAACGGAAACGGTGAGTGGATCAGAATGTATAATACCGCCAATAAACTAACAGTGTCTGTTCATTATGACGACGAAATCTCATGGCCTGCTGGCGCAGACGGAGGGAAATATACGCTCGAAATCGTGGACTCTCTGGGCAAAATGAACAGCGGCTCCAACTGGCAAACAATCTGTAAGGGGGGCTCTCCCGGAAGATATCCGTCCCAGCCTTGTCCTCCTCTGACTTCCATCTATATGCCCGAATTAACCGGAATGAGTCTCGCAGTAAATCCTAATCCTTCTTCAGGTTATGCCACCCTCAATCTGAACCTCACGAAACCTGAAACATTGTCTGTATCTGTACTCGATATACAGGGAAAATTGATTCAGCCGCTGGCAAATGGAGATTTGGCTGAAGGAATTACTGAAATCTCTCTGGAAAAAGTGGATATCCCTTCCGGAATTTATCTCATAGAATGTAAAGGAAAAGAAGGAAGAAAGGTCATTAAGTGGGTGAAATATTAAAGGACAACGCCTTCTGAATAGTACAATCCGCAATGCTGAATGAAATAAAAGCCGTTTTATACAAAGAAGTTGTTTTGGAATGGAAGCAAAAGTATGCCCTTAACGGTCTGCTTCTGTACGTAGCGTGTATGATTGTGGTCATTACGCTCTCATTCATGGATAAAGCGCAGGTGATTAATCTTTCTCCGCTTACCTGGTCGGTTTTATTCTGGCTTATTCTCCTTTTTGTTGCGATTCATGTCGTGGCCAAAAGTTTCATCGGCGAGCAGGACGGACAATTATTATATCTCTACGGACTGGCAAATCCGGTTGCTGTCTTTCTTGCCAAAATGCTCTATAATTCTGTACTTCTGATAATCATTGGGATGATATCCGGTTTTTTCTATCTGTTGCTTACCCAGCAAAATGTACAGAATACCGGCCTTTTTCTGCTGACAATTGCCTCCGGCGGATTTGCACTTGCTGCCAATATGACCCTTGTGAGTGCAATTGCGTCCAAAGCCGAAAACAAAAACGTATTACTTGCTGTACTGAGTTTCCCCTTAACCATTCCCGTATTAATCAATGTGATTAAACTGACCCGTCAGGCTTTGGAAGGATTTACCCTTGCCGATAACCTCAACAGGGTTCTGATGGTTACCGGAATTGGAATTGTGCTTTCTTTGGTTTCGCTGATTTTATTTCCTTTTATCTGGAGAGATTGATCGTTTTTTTCACGCAAGGAGTTTTTTTCATTTCACGCAAAGCCACGAATACGCAAAGAAATTTTTTTCTCTTAAATAAAAAACCACTCATTCATTATACGGATCCATAATTCCGGAAGGAGTGTATCCTTTTTGTCTCCAGAATTGGGCGGGGTTTACGCTGCCTTCCCATTCATTGCTGTAATAAAGCTGGTTACTCTGAGACTTTTCGCCTGAAAGTGCCTCTTCAAACCATCCTTTCGCTGAGTCTATACTGATTCTAGCCCTGAAAGTAGCAGGAATGCTGCCTTCCATTATGGGCATATCAAATTTCCAGCATTCTCCGGAAGCAAGCTGAAGGGTGTGATAACTATTCCCGCACCAACTATCGGGGAGGTACATCACTTCCTCCCATATACCGTTTCGGGTACGTGCTTCTATTGTCATTTCGAGACGGCTGTCCTGAGCCGGAAAGTGAATATCCTTACCGCTTAGGTTCGCAATCCATAGCTGAATATTAGCGGGTTTTCCCGTATCTTGCCGAGCCTGAAAAGATAATTTTTGGTCGGGAAAATTCCATTCAGGGGATATTTTGGCAGGACTTCCGTCCTCAAGTTTATTCGGGTGATATCGTGCATATCCTCCGATTCCGGTTTCTTTATCGGGTTGGGAGGAACCTGCATAAAAAAAGCCTCTGAGCATATAATCCAAATTGACCGGATACATTCCCTCCGAGGTTTTCAGCGTCCGGCAAATCCATTGATTTTGAGTATTCAGGTATCCGGTGGTGTCGTTTCTGGTTGCAAGAAAAATTTCGGGATACCGAGTTACCATCAAACGGTTATAGACGAAAGGAATCAAAATATTTCCCTCCTTATCTTTGATTCCAAACTTTTCTTCTTTAGCCCTAACAGCAAAATCCCCCTCAAACAACTCATTTGAAGGCTCAGCAAGAGAAATAGAGTCTCCCTTAGTGTCTATCCATATCCAGTTTGATTGTTCGGTTTTTACCTTGCATTTTCCGTTTACAAATCCGCCGTCTATCTCTTTAAATGTGTTTTTGAACAAGGGCAACATGAGCGTATCTATATATTGCCACTGCTTTTTTTGTTTCACCCAGCAAAATCCGCCTTGAAAACTACCGTAGTGATCCTGAAAAGGTCCGCCAACGACTTCCCCTTTTTTATTAATCACAAAATCTTCAAAATTAGCATTACTTACAATTGCTCTTCCGTTGTAAAAAGGAAAACATCGTCTAAATTCCGGATTATCAATGACAATCTCTCCCTTTAAATTACAATATCCTTCATAAGAATTTACAGAACTGTAGCTACCCTCCTTTTCCGCTGTATTCCTTCCGTATAAATTAATAATCAATAACTTCTCATAAATATACTCCCTTTCCTCATCTGAGTAAAAAGTACTTTTAAGGTAGGTCCTTTCGGGAAAAGATTTAAAAAAATACTCTCTGCCAGTAGTATCTATGAAACCCTCAAAATGCCCTTCTCTTCTGGACACCGTAGCATAACCCTTAATAAAAGGATCAATATTATCATATTTGCCCATTGGAAAAATCCATTTTCCGGAAAAACCAAACACACCGTATTCTTCCTTTTCTCTGACTATAAAAACACGGTTAACTGGGTCAGGAGTGATTTGAGTATAAATGGAATCTAATAATAATTGTCCATTTTCGGATGTAATCCCTGATTTACCCGATACGGAGGTTACCAAGTATAACCCGTTTTCAATTTGCTCTGTTTCCTTATAATTTTGAGTAAAGAGAAGGATATTCCCGTTTTTATCCATCATATATTGCTTTTCCTCCTTCCATACTTTTGCCACTCCTTTTTTAAACCCCTCTGCATACTCAAAAGCAGGAGGAATTACCCATTCTCCTTTTTCGTTAATGTAACCAAACAGTCCGCCCAGAGAATCCGGACGGGTTATTCCGTTTTTGTCTTTCAGATAGCGGATTTTTCGGGCAGGTGCAAGTCCTTCGGAGAAGTGGAGAGAATTGCCAAACTCAAATGGGATAATGGTATTTCCTTTTACATCAACTATCCCCCAGTGGGATTTTTCATTATAAAAGCTTAATCCTTCAGGATGGGTAGATTGAGCATACAATGGCACGAAAGCAGAAACTAACATCGCTAAAAAGAATATCTTTCTCATAAATTATATACTTGAAATGATGAAAAAAGAATAAAGTGGTTTTTCTTTTTTTGGGCATAGCCAAAAGCGGAACAAGTACAAAAATAGGAAAATTTCCGGAGAAGGATGTATTTTATTATTTTTCACGCAAAGTCGCAGTGAGCGCAAAGAATAATGAGATTACCAACAATCTTAGCGACTTTGCAACTCTGCGGGAAACTATCCCAACCAACCTTTGCGGGCTATCTTCGGTAACCCCCAAAAGAAAAAGAGGCTGCTTTTATCAGGCAACCTCTTTTTTCATATCTGAGCCGGTGTAATTATCCGGTTAAAATTTGTAGTTTACCCCCAAAGAGAAGTCCCTTCCTCTTGTGCTGTTCTGAAACATATAGGACTGCCCTTTGAAATACTGAACATGTTGAAATTCAGGGTTGAGGATATTTCTGGCCTGAAACGTAACAGAAAAGGCTTTCCCCAATTGTTTATTAACAGAAACATTCAGAGAATTACGGGGTAGTTCATATGCATTCGGAGCGTCTTCGGAAGACACTACCGAGATTCTTTTCCCGAAGATGTTATAATTCACCGATACGCTTAATCCTGCTTTTTCATTATTATATAAAACGTCAGCATTGATTACGTAGGGCGATTGCATATACATTGCTCTGGTTTTGGAGGTATTAGGGTCAAAAATAGAGTCGCTGACAAAAGCGTCACGGTCTTTTTCCACTACCGATTTAATAAGGGCTACATTTCCCCCGATTTGAAAATCTTTCAGGAAGTCAATGAAATCCAGTTTTTTACGAAATTCCAGCTCCAATCCGTAAGAATTGGCGGAGCCTACATTTCTCCAGGTAAGTTCCTGTAAATTTCCGCCGGTATTAAACACGATTTCTATCGGATTGATGAAGTTTTTATAGAAAACACCAACATTGATGATTTCGCCATAGCGGGGAGAAACTTCCCAACGCAAGTCTGCATTATGAATCAGGGTGTTCTTGAGGTCCGGATTTCCTACTACAAGATTTCCGTTTACGAATGCAAAAGCACTGAATGGGGCAAATTCTCTGAGTGCACCTCTGGCAACCGTTTGGGTATAGTTAACTCTCAGATTCATTTTCTCTTTTATATTATAGATAAAAGTAGCGGCGGGTAAAACATTCAGATTTCTGATAAGGGTAGGAAAAATCTGCTTATCGCCTGAAACTACTTTTGTACTCACAAATTCCGGTCTTACCCCTCCGATAAAACGGATTCTGGTAGTAATGGGTAATTCTGTCATGGCATATAAAGCCGGCAGATGCTGGGTTCCTGAGTAACTGTTCCGGGACTCCGTTACGTTTTCGATATAATTTCCATATACCATTTCCGTTCCCTTCACTTCCACTACCCCTAAATTATCCGCAGAAAAGAAGTCATCCGGATTTCCGTTGAAGCGATTGGCCACGAACTGAAGGCGATACTCTTTAAAGTCACGCATTTTGAAGTTATAGGCTCCGCCGAATTTGAATTTACCGGTTTTTTCTCCTCCCATTTTAAACGTATTCTCGATATGCAGTTTGGCGTCAAAACTCCATTCGGTCATATTTCTGAAATAACGGCTGGGTAAAGTATAGGCACTTTTGTTGATTTCATAAATTTTCTGACCGTCAACACCCTGTACATAGTGATTGCTAAAGAAGCGTAAATCCGGCTCATTCTGAGAAGAGCGGGTAGCAGCAGTATTCCAGTCAATGTTCCAGCGGGAAGAAAGTGCATGATTTCCTTTTAACTGCAATACATTGAGGGCGCGCTGAGTATATCCCATTGTACGGGTCTGAAACTTCCAGGTGGGGTCATCCTGAGGGAGTATCCCTTCGAAAGAACGTACATAGTCTTCTGCGCTTTGATTTCTCATAAAATTCAGGGAGAGTTTACTTTTGACAGAAGGCTGCCATGACAGGTTGGCAAGTGCTCCCCAAAGTACTTCATTGGAGGAGTTGATATTATACCCTACGCCGGGGTTAAACTGAGTCTTGGGGCTGAAAACAGTGGATGTGGGGGAAGTTTGGTACCAGATATTATTGACCCCGTTATCATAATAGTTAAAAGCATTTCTGTAAGAGATTCCAACGAAATAACCCAGTGGTTTTCCCAGAAATGGTCTCTGATTTCCGATAGAAAAAGAATAGTTCTGATTCAGGAAAGATTGCTGATTGTAGGTAGAAAGATTGGTTGAAAAAGCTTTGCTGGCATTGTCCAGGTCTGTGGCTTTTACGGGATTATTGGAAGGTCCCGGAATCGTATTGAGGTTACCAAACTGATTGACGAGGGAAGAAGGAAGGGCTCTTGTACCATCATCAAATCCAAGAAAGTCCAGTTTTCCTCCCTGATAGGTCTGAAAATTTTTGTTTAGGGAGCCCTGAGTATTGTATCCCATAGATGCAGAAGCATTGATGGTGAGTTTTTCAGGAAAATCTTTCGTAATAATATCCATTAATCCGCCCGTAAAAGAGCCCGGTAAGTCCGGCGTAAAGGTTTTGTAAACCACGAGCCTGTCCACAAGCGAAGACGGGAAAATATCCATCTGAACGGTGTTTCTGTCAGGGTCGAGTCCGGGCAGGTCTGAGCCATTGAGTAACGTTTTACTGTATCTGTCTCCCAGTCCCCTTACATAAACATATTTCCCTCCCTCTACGGTAACTGCGGTAATGCGCTGCATTGCAGAAGCCACATTCACGTCTCCGCTTCTTTTGATTGCCTCACTCGAAACTCCGTCTATTGTCTGAATGGCTTTGATTTTCTGATCCATTAAAGCACCGGTGGCAGCCTGGTCTCTTTTGGCTACGATTTCTACCACTGCGGAAGTAGCAGAAGAAGCGTCTGATTTCATCTGGAAATCCTTAACTGCCATCTTTCCTTCCTGAAGCTCCAGTTCGAAAGTGTCGTTTTCATAGAACATATAGTTTGCAATCAACTGATAACTGCCTGTTTCATGTTCAAGGATGTATTCGCCCTTATCGTCGGAATACGCTCCGTTGATTACTTCACCGTTCTTAAGAAGGGAAACAGAAGCCCCTGCCAGGGGTTCCGTTGTTTGTTTATCATAAATTTTTCCCTTCACAATTCCGGTTTGAGCGGAGGCAGTCAAAATAATGAAAAGTAAGAAAATAAAAATAAAAATGTTTTTCATTTTTAATAAATTGAATATAAGTTAATTGTTTTATGCTAAATTTTAATTCACAGAGCCGGAAAATTTGTACCCTACCCCTTTGATGGTCTGAATATACTCATCTCCTAATTTTTCCCTGATTTTCCGGATATGAACATCGATTGTTCTGTCCACGACAACGACATTTTCTTTCCATACTTTTTCCAGAATTTCCCCCCGCTGAAAAATTCTCCCCGGCTTGGAGGCCAGTAAACACAGGAGCTGGAATTCTTTACGGGCAAAAGGAATTTCCTCCCCGTTTTTTATTACAAAGTATTCGTCAGTATGAATTTCCAGATCATGAATGAAAAGAATATTGCTTTCTGACTTCTGCTCAATATTGGTTTTGCGCTTCAGCAAATTACGGATTCTGGTAATCAGTGCTTTGGGTCTTACCGGTTTGGTGAGATAATCATCAGCCCCTGCTTCAAACCCTGCCAATTCGGAATATTCCTCGCCTCTTGCGGTCAAAAAAATAATGATGGTATCCTGAAACTCCGGTTTTTCTCTGAGAATCTGGCAGGTTCTGATTCCATCCATTTTAGGCATCATGATATCGAGAATGATGACCTCCGGTAAAAGTTTTTCTGCCAGAGCAATTGCTTCAATACCATCAGAAGCCTTTTGAATTATAAATTTTTCTTTTCTGAGGTTATACTCCAGAATATCAAGGATGTCTTCCTCATCATCAACAATAAGAATTTTAATTTCTTCTTTGTGCATAGTATCCGGGAATAAAGTAGAAGTATCAGAATGGATATACATCGTTTTTTTTTGTGAGAAACTTCCGGAGGCCTTTTTGAAGGACTTCCGGAAGTTTTTTGGAGTTTATGTTAATAAAGAATATCGTATCATTAGTCAGCCAGATAAGCAGCTTTGTCAAGGAATGTCCAGCCTTTAAGCCAGTTTGTAGTACCAAAAGCGCCTTTGTAGCTTACATTCTCAAAGAAAGTTCCGGTAGGGGTTGCACCACTGATTGTAGTAGTAGTGAGGGGATTCAATGCTTTTGCCCCTGCTACTCTTGAGATACCTCTTAAAGGACTGGCTGGCAAAATTTCGTTGTTGTTGGAGGTGAAGTATGTATAAAGTACTGCATTGGCGTCCGCTACTCTTGTGGCTGAGTCCGGCTGTCCGTTAAATCCTTTGGGGGCAACTAACAACATTTTATTGAGGTTTCCGCCGGCTACATTGTGGAAAGCATTGTCGCTCAGGATTAAGTCTCCGTTGTTTAAACGTTTGTAGCTATCTTCGTCTGTAGCATCGTAGGTTTCTTCAATCGTAATCCCTTTAGTGGCTTCCAAAAAGATAGAGTTATGGTGTTCTCCGCCTCCGTTCGCACGATAAATCACGGTATTACGGCTAATAGTAGCTGAAGTATAACCTAAATAAGTCGCATTCCAAATTTCAGGCAGGGCAAAAGGAGTTCCGTTTTCAGGGGTATCTGCTCCGTCGTATTCTCCGCATCTGTCCCCTTTATCTTCTCTCTGAATTGCAAACCAAAACTGACCATTTCCATTGAATCCCTGATCATAATCGAAAGCGTCGTCTTCAGGGAAAACAGCAGACATATATTTGGTATTTACCGTTCCGCCGAAAAATTCAAATGCGTCATCAGAACTGAAGTAGGATTCAACGTGATGAATCTGAGTACCGCTACCTACACCGCAAAGCGTAAGTCCGTTGTATTCTTTTCCTGCACCGATTTCTGTACCGTTGTGACGGATAGAAACATAAATAAACTCACCGGAATTATCCGCTGCATTTGTACCTCCATAAATCGCACGGGTTTCAGTGGAAGCCAATCCTTCAAAAATCAATTCTGAGGGTTGTGTGTTCAGGGGTGCAGCACCGCAAATTACCACTCCTCCCCATAATGCTCCACTGGTAAGGGGAATATCATTGGCGTCAGTCAGGTCGTCTTGTTCTGCTGTGAAAATAATGGGCTTTTCGGCTGTGCCTACTGCGTGGATTTTTGCACCTCTTGCTACAATCAGGGCAGCAGCGTCATTCCCTGAACCGGGTTTTCCTTTTATCACTGTGCCTGCGTCTATGGTTAGTTCGGTTCCTGCATTTACATATACTCTGCCTTGTAAAAAATACACTGTGTCAGCATAAAGGCGGGTTCTGTTAATCCCTCCCTGACCAGGCAGGTCAGATAAAACCGCTTCTTTGGGTGCAATCGGACAATCAGGATCTTCTCCGATTGCGCAATCTGCGTTACACTCTCCATCTGCTTTACACTTAGGCCCACAACTGCTTAAACCCATCGTCATTAATATGACAACAATTGAAACCCATAAAAACTGTACTTTTTTCATAAACTTTTTTAATATTGTTAAATAATGAATTATGCTCTATTCTGAATTTATGCCACAAAGTAACGGCAAGGGTATTACTCCATTATTGACTATATGTTAAATTTATGTAAACAGGGAAAATA
>JAIBAH010000217.1 GCA_019695295.1 Bacteroidia bacterium
TACTCGTCTGTTCTTTTTCATAATAATTACTTATTTAATATTCCATAATCAATACTTTCTAAATACTAAACAAGTTTAATTATCCCTTTTTTTTTGTCCAGTTTTTGGGGAGCACCATAGTATGGGTCGGGAATTATTTTCAACTTCAGTTCTTCCCCTCTTTTAATGAGTCTTTTAGCGGTAATTGCTTCCCCTCCGACATAGAGAGCCAAAGAGGGTTTCGGAGGCTCAGTCACCTGAAACTTAATAGTACCCAATTCTTTACCGGGAGTACTTTGATCAGCGACTCTTACAGTACAACTTTCTGTTGTGTTAGGCACAACTAAAAACTTGTTGGAGTTTTCTACACTGTGCGTTACTTTTGCCTGATCTGATTTTGCCGTCAGAACCGATTTTGTTCCGTCAGCAATGCTAATAATATTTGCGCAACTTTTGTACAAATGCAATGCATTCGAAGAAGTAACCGACAACTCCGGAGAAGTTTGAGCAATGGATTCGAAGGAAAATGCGATCTCAAATACTCCCGTGATAATGACGAATAGAATACTGAAATACTGTCTCATTTTTGTAAAATTATTTATTTAATGAAAAGTTTGATGATGAGTACCTGCGAAGCGATACAATTTACTGTATTACTGACTGTATTACTGATGACACAAAGATAATACATTTTCATGTAACATCAAATTTCCGGACAGAAAAAAATATTTTTTTTTGAGGGGAGCGGGTTCATCCCGATGAAATGTGTAAACCTGTTTTAGGACAAGGCTCCACCAATAAACGCTTGTGAGGACACAGGCAAAGGCGGAGAGGTAAACAGTAAGATGCCTTTCGGGTGGTTTTCAATCCCCGAAACGGATTTATCAAAAAAATAACAGGTTTTTCAAAACCTTTTCGTTTTGTCTTCGTTTATATTAATGTTTAAACATTGTTTCAAATATTAAAATTAATTTATCATGAATTCAACAGCAACAAAATGGGTACATGACCCGATGCATTCAGAAGTATTATTCAAGGCAAAACATCTTGTAATCTCTACAGTAACCGGAAAGTTCAGGGAATTTACAGCGGAAATTGAGTCTTCCGGGGAAGATTTCAGTAATGCAAAAGCCAGTTTTACTGCGGAAATTAACAGCATTGATACCAATATGGAGCAAAGAGACAATCACCTGAAATCGGATGATTTTTTCAATGCCGAGCAATATCCAACCCTTTCTTTTGTTTCTACTTCTTTTGTAAAAAAATCGGAGGATGAATATGAAATGACCGGCGATATGACCATCAGAGATGTTACAAAACCGGTTACTCTCAGAGTAGAATATGGCGGAACGATGGTGGATTTTTATGGAAACACCAAAGCTGGTTTTGAAATTACCGGTAAAATCAACCGCAAGGAGTTTGGATTGAACTGGAGCGCGGTTACGGAAGCCGGTGGTATCGTGGTGGGAGATGAAATCAAACTTGTATTGAATATTCAGATGGCTGCTCAGAAATAACCAACATTTTAATTATAAAAATACTGCCGTGCTTGTCAGTTTGTGAGGACACAAACGGCGGCACGGCAGTAGCATTTTTTATGTTTACAGGATACAATTACATTCTGCTGATGATTTCGTCTCCGAATTCTGAGCATTTGAGTTTTGTGGCTCCTTCCATCAGTCGTTCGAAGTCATAGGTTACCCTTTTAGCAGTAATCGAACTTTCTACGCCTTTAATGATTAAATCAGCGGCTTCTTTCCATCCCATAAATTCCAGCATCATCACACCGGAAAGAATTACGGAGCTTGGGTTTACCATGTCCAAACCTGCGTACTTGGGTGCAGTACCATGAGTAGCCTCAAACAAAGCATGACCGGAAACATAATTGATATTTGCACCGGGAGCGATACCGATTCCCCCTACCTGAGCAGCAAGTGCGTCAGAAAGGTAGTCTCCGTTCAGATTGAGGGTAGCAATTACATCAAAATCAGAAGGTCGGGTAAGTACCTGCTGTAAGGCGATATCTGCAATCGCATCTTTAATCAGGATTTTGCCGGAAGCTAAAGCCGCTTTTTGTTCTGCGTCAGCGGCTTCCTGTCCTTTTTCGGCTTTGGTTCTGTCATATTGAGCCCAGGTATATACTTTGTCTCCAAATTCTCTTTCTGCCAAAGCATATCCCCAATCCCTGAATCCCCCTTCGGTAAATTTCATGATATTTCCTTTGTGTACAATCGTTACCGATTTGCGGTTGTGATTGATAGCGTAAAGAATCGCTGCACGAATCAATCTTTCGGAGCCCATTCTAGAGACCGGTTTGATACCAATACCGAGCTCTACGGAGTCAGCACCCTCAAGTCCTGCTTCTTTCGCCCACTGATTGGCTTTCCCGAGCGTACCAAAACGGATTTTTTCAAAATCTTTCGGATAATTTGCTTCCAGAAAATTCAGGATTGCCGTCATTTTTTCACTTCCGGACTGAGCCTCAATCCCCGCATAGATATCTTCGGTATTTTCCCTGAAGATGACCATGTCCACCAGTTCCGGTTGCTTTACAGGAGAAGGCACTCCGGAGAAATACCTTACAGGACGAAGACAAACGTATAGATCGAGCATTTGACGTAATGCTACGTTCAAAGAACGAATTCCTCCTCCAACGGGAGTTGTAAGGGGGCCTTTGATAGCCACAAGGTAATCCGCAATAGCCTGAACGGTTTCGTCCGGCAGCCAGTTTCCGGTTTCATTAAAGGCTTTTTCACCGGCCAGTACTTCTTTCCACTCAATTTTTCGTTTTCCGCCATACGCTTTTGCCACAGCTGCGTCAAAGACCTTCACGGAGGCAGCCCAGATATCCGGACCTGTCCCATCCCCAATGATAAAAGGAATTACGGGATTATAGGGTACATTTAACTTTCCCTGAACGATTGAAATTTTATCTCCTGCCATAATTATTTGTAATAAAAATGAATTACTGATTGAATTGAGGTCGCAAAATTAAAGGATTTATCTGAGAAAGTAGTAAGAGTATTTCTAAAAAGTCAACTTTCTTGTAAAAATGATGATTTTGAGGACTGAGGGGCTTGTTTTATGGTAAATTGATAGCGTAATATTTTTTAAACAATTCCTTTTCAGGGAGAAAGAACCTGTAATTCTCCTTTTTTCTATTTCATAAAAAATCAGTACTTCGAAGCTATTTTCTTAAAAGGCTCTTCTATCCACTTTGAGTAAAAGAAAGCGATGAGCAATGCAAAAGCGATGGAAATGAAAGCGGTCAGAGCCTTGTA